>JBDTUW010000092.1:0-9634 GCA_040007555.1 Acidobacteriota bacterium
AAACCTCTGCACTGATCAATGAAGCCTATCTCAAGCTGGTTGAACAATCGGTCTCATGGCAGAACCGCGCTCACTTCTTCGGCATCGCCGCGAGGTTAATGCGCGAACTACTCGTGGATTACGCGCGTGCCCGGCAAAGGCTCAAACGCGGCGGCGATCTGCAGCAAATTTCGCTGACAGGTGTCGACGGGCTCGCCGATGAGCGGTCGGTAGACTTGCTCGCGCTCGATGAAGCGCTTGGAATCCTGAGCGAGGTTGATCCACAGAGCAGCCGGATCGTCGAGCTTCGCTTTTTTGGCGGATTGACGATTGAAGAGACGGCTCAGGTCATGTGCATCTCGACTCCCACTGTCGAACGCGGGTGGCGCGTTGCTCGCGCCTGGTTGCAAACAGAGCTCAGCTCTTCGGTTTCAAAACATGAGCCCCGAACAGTGGCACAAGATTCATGAGCTTTTCGAGACCGCCCTGGAGTGTCCGGTTGAGGAACGCGCGGCATTTCTCACGCAAGCCTGCGCAGGTGATGAGGAGTTGCAGCGGCGCGTCGAAGCCATGCTCGTTGCGGATGCGCAGAACGATCTGCTCATGGATCGCACAGCCTACCGGGCCCCGGACACCTTCCTCCCATCAATTTCCGATTCCGATGAAGCGCAGAGTTTCCGTGGCGAGATGATCGGCGTTTACCGGCTGATCAGAGAGCTGGGGCACGGCGGCATGGGGAAGGTTTATCTCGTTCACGACACGCGGCTCGGACGACGGGCGGCGCTCAAGCTCCTGCCTTCCGATCTCGTCAACAATCTGCAGGGGGTGCGTCGCTTCCAACGCGAGGCCCGCGCCGCGAGCGCGCTCAACCACCCCAACATCATCACCATCTTCGACTTTGGCCAGGAGAACGGGCGCGACTTCATCGTCTCGGAATTTGTCGAGGGCGGCACGCTACGCGGCTACATCGGCAAACCGGATCGGACACTCAACCAAATACTCGACCTCGTGATTCAAGTGGCAAGCGCTCTCGAGGCCGCGCACGCAGCGGGAATCACCCACCGCGACATCAAGCCGGAAAACATCATGCTCCGGCCGGACGGGTACGTGAAGGTGCTCGATTTCGGTTTGGCCAAACTGACCGAGCCAGAGTCGGATAGTAAGGAAACCAACACAGATCTTTCGGGCGGGAGGTCGGATTTCGAGACGAAGACCGGAGTAGTGCTCGGAACAGCCCACTACATGTCGCCAGAGCAGGCGCGCGGGGAGAAAGTAGACGGTCGGAGCGACCTCTTTAGTCTGGGCGTCATCCTGTACGAACTGGTTACCGGGAATCGGCCCTTCGGTGGCAAGACCTGGCATCACGCGATTGTGGCAATCACGGATGCCGAGCCGCCTTCGCTCGGGTTTTATGTAAATGACACCCCCGCCGCTTTGCAAGAGACCATCAACCGGATGTTGGCCAAGGACCGTGAGCAACGCTGGCAAACTGCGGGGGATTTGCTCGCTCAGCTCGAAACGCTGCAACGCGAACTGGCCCCGGATACCCGAATCGCTTTGGTCGAGACAGAACGCGCGCGAAAGGCGCCAGGAACCGGTGAGCCAATGACCGGGGCGCTCACTCGCGTAACACCGAACACTGACGAAGACGCGAGAGACAAAAAGACGGAAAAGCTATTGCTGTTCTCGCGGTTCAAGCAACACCAGATAACCATTGGTATCGCGATTATTGTCCTGGCCATGGCTGGCGCTTATTTTTACTTTGGCCGGGGGTTGAGCCGAGGCCGGCCGGCACTTACTAAGAAAGATACTATTCTGGTCGCGGACTTCATCAACACAACGGGCGATCCAGTTTTCGACGGCACGCTCAAACAAGGCCTGCTGGTACAGCTCGAACAGTCGCCATATCTGAATATCTTCCCCGAGGAGCGCGCCAGAGAGACGCTGAAGCTGATGGAGCGCTCACACGATGAGAAGATCACGCGCGAGATCGGGCGCGAGATCTGCCAGCGGCGCGGGATCAAGGCGCTGCTCGTCGGGACGATTGCCAGCCTTGGACGCAATTACGTGATCTCGCTGGAAGCGGTCAACAGCCAGAGCGGGGAGTCGATTGCGCACCAGCAGACCGAAGCCGAAGGTAAGGAGCTGGTGCTCAAGGCGCTCGGGCGGGCCTCGACCACAATGCGCGAGCACCTGGGCGAATCGCTCGCCTCGATTCGCAAGTTCGATGCGCCGATTGAACAGGCGACGACCGCTTCACTCGAGGCTCTCAAGGATTACTCCATCGGAGTTGAGTTGAGACATAAGGGGCAATATGCCCAATCAGTCCCTCCGCTCAAACGGGCGATCGAACGTGACGTCGAATTCGCTCTGGCCTACGAACAACTCGGCACGACATACCGGGATCTTCGCGACCTCGCACTCGGCAACATGTATCTGGGACAGGCCTACGAACTTCGCGATCGGGTAAGCGAACGCGAGCGACTCTCAATCTCAGCGACCTTTTTTAGACACATCACCGGGGAGCTCGACAAGCGCATTGAAACGAGTTCGCTGCTGACACAGACTTATCCGCAAGACCCTAACGCCTATCATCTTCACGGGAACTCGCTGATGATCGCCGGACAATACGAGCAGGCGGCAGAGGCTTACAGCTCGGCGTTGCGACTGGATGCCGATTTCGCTCTGTCTCGCGCGAATTTCGCGCTCGCCCTGATGGGGCTGAACCGCTTTGACGAGGCCCAGCGAGCCGTTGAGGAGGGGATGGCGCGTGGCCTGGACTCAAGCGGCTTCCACAACCGACTCTACCTGATCGCGTTTCTCAAGGGCGATACGCAGGGGACGCAGCGCCACGTCGAGTGGTTCGCGGGGAGGCCGGATGAATATCAGATCCGTGAAATTCAGGCGAGGTCATTCGCCTTTGCGGGCCGCCGGCGAAAGGCGAGCGAGAGCTTTGCGCAGGCAGCCGCGCTGGCCGAGGCGCGGGGTCTTCCTGCGGAGAAGGCCAGAATCCTGGGCGGTGAAGCCAATCTGAACGCGCTTCTGGGACTCACGCGATTGGCTGAGAAGCAAATCTCAATCGTGCTCGCCGTGCTTGCGAAGGAGGGTATCGGTCCCGAAGAGTTGCTGCCTTCTCTGATCCAGCAATTGGATTCGCAGCCTCTGGCCTGGACGCTGGCGCTCTGTGGTGACGTGACACGTGCGCAATCGCTCTCCGACGGCGTTGCCCGAAGGCTTCCCCTGGATACGATGCAGAACTCGGTCTGGCTTCCCCTTATCCGTGCCACGCTGGAATTGAAGCGTGGCACCACCGCAGGCCGGGACAAAGCTCTTCAACTGCTGCAGCCGGCTCGACAGTACGAACCTTCGACCTCCTTCAGGCCGGCGTGGACGCGCGGACAGGTGCAGTTGCAGGCGAGAAATGGGGCACTCGCGGCGGCGGAGTTTCAAAGAATCGTCGATCATCGAGGCTGGGACGTGCTCTCATCTCTATGGCCGCTGGCGCACCTCGGACTCGCGAGGGCGACCGCGCTCGAGGGCGATGTGGTCAAGAGCCGCCAGGCTTATGAAGATTTCTTCCGGCTGTGGAAAGAAGCGGATGTCGATCTGCCCATTTTGATCGAAGCGAAAAGAGAGTACGAGAGATTGAAGTGAGTGCCATACTGGCCTGGCTGGTGGAACCCAGTGATAACGACCGTCTGACGATGCGAAAGGCACTTCGCCGTTGCGCAGAAAGAGACGCGTGACCAATTCAAACGACTCTCGCCTTGCGGACGATCCGTACAATCTGAATCGCTTCGTTCGAGCGCAAGAAGATGATTACGAGCGGGCACTCTCGGAACTCAAGGGTGGCCAGAAACGATCACATTGGATGTGGTACATCTTTCCACAAATCGACGGGCTCGCGTTTAGCCCAACCTCGAAGCACTTCTCGATTAAGAGTGTCGACGAGGTAAAGTCATACATCGATCACCCTGTTCTGGGACCCAGGCTGCTCGAGTGCGCCGAAGCGGTCGTCTCCGTGGAGGGTCGATCTGCAGCACAGATATTCGGTTCTCCGGACGACCTGAAACTGATGTCGTGCGCGACCCTATTTGCGTGCGTGTCGGAGCCAGGCTCCGTGTTCGACCGCATCCTTGAGAAGTACTATCATGGTCGACGTGACGCGAGGACCCTCAAGCTGATCGGCATCGACTCTGCTATGGAGGCCAACGGGTGTAAAGGCTCGGGCGATTAAGGGTCACCAATTCGGCACTGACCTTTCGGTGGAAGAGCGCGCTGAGTTAATCGCATTTCTGCGAACATTGTAGAAAACCCGTACGGCCGAGGTTTGTCCCTGCCCGCTGCGATTGCGGCAGCGGGCGGGGACAAGCCCCGGCCCCTACTAATCCAGGGAACGTTTTCATGACGTCCCGCTTTACGGCTGCGGCAACGCAAAACTCACCACCACACCTCCCATTGAACAGGCCACATATTGCCTGCCATTCACTGCGTAACTAATCGGCGAAGCGTGAATGTCACCGCCGGTCTGAGTCCGCCACAAAAGCTTGCCGGTCTTTGAACCCAGTGCTATGAAGTTGCCGTCCGCCGACGTAGCGAAAGTCACACCTCCAGCGGTGGCCAGCAATCCGTTGCCCAGGCCGCCACTGTAAAAACGGTAATCCCACTTCGTCGCGCCCGTTTCGGGATCAATGGCTTTGACTCCGCCCCACTCAAGGTCGCCGGGGGCGAAGAACCTGCCGCCCCAATATGCGTTGCCACTCTCGTATTTCTGATCCTCTTTGACATAAACGTTGCCGGCTTCCTTGTAGGTGAGGATGAACCAGCTGGTTTCGGGATCATAGGAAGGCGATTGCCAGTTGGTGGCACCAGCCAGATTTGGATAGACAACCACGCCTTCGTAAGTCGGCTCTTTTCCCGGTAACAGGATAGGTCTTCCATTCTTCTCCAAACCCTTCGCCCAGGTCTGCCGAGCGAACGGCGTTCCGAACAGGAAATCTCCTGACTCACGGTCGAGCACGTAAAAGAATCCGTTGCGGTTGGCCTGGAACATCAACTTGCGCATCTTGCCCTTCCACAACCGATCAACGAGCATCGGCGTCTCGTTCGCGTCCCAGTCATAAAGGTCGTGCGGTGTAAACTGGAAATGCCAGCGGCGCTTGCCCGTTGCCGGCTCAATCGCGACGACCGAACAGGTGAAGAGGTTGTCACCCTTTCGCACGCTGCCGTTCAGGTCAGGCCCTGGATTACCGATGCCCCAATAGATCAGATCGAGCTCCGCGTCGTAAGTCCCGGTCATCCACGTCGCGCCGGCTCCCGTCTTCCAGCTGTCGCCCTCCCATGTATCGTTGCCAAATTCGCCCGGCCCTGGCACGGTATTAAACCGCCACAGCCGTTTGCCCGTCGCCGGGTCGTAGGCGTCCAGGAAGCCGCGCACGCCCAGCTCGCCACCGCCCATGCCGACGATGATCATGTCTTTCAACGCCAGAGGTGCCATCGTCGAAAAGTAACCCTTCGAGACTTCCGCCAGCTTCGCCTCCCACAACTGCCTTCCCGTCTTCGCATCGAGGGCGACGACCCAGGCGTCCCCCGTGGTCATAAACAGCCTTCCGCCGAGCATGGCGAGGCCACGATTCGCTACGCCTTTGACATCGTGCTTAGGATCTTTCGCGCGGTATTTGTATTCCCACAACTGGCGGCCCGTCGCTGCGTCAAGCGCATAGGCGTAATTGGACGCCCCAGTCGTATACATCACGCCGTCAACCACCAGCGGCGAAGCCTGGAGCAGCCCGTTGCCCTGTGGCTGAAAGACCCATGAGGTCTGAAGCGAAGCGACGTTCGAGATGTTGATCTGTTTGAGCTGCGAATAATGTTGCCCATTGTAATCGCCGAAGTAGCTCAGCCAGTTTTGTGGCTCTTTTGAAGCATTGACTATGCGTTCGTAAGCCAGGCCGCCCTTCATCGGCATCTTCTCTGCTTTCTGCAGGTCGCCGGTCTTGAGCGATTTCAGATAAGCGATCAGGTCGTTGAGTTCCGATTCCGACAGCCGCTGACCGTAATCGGCTGGCATGATGGACTTCTCCGCATATTTGATCTCGGCAACGTCTTTCTTATTGATCAAATGAAACTCTTCGTCAGCGCCAAACAACTGGATCGAGAAGGTGTCTTCGTTGCGGCGCAACCCTTTGACGATCTTTCCGCCCTTCGTCTTCACCTCGACGAAACCTGACTGATAGCCTTCGCGCGAGCCAGGCTTCAGAATGATCTTGCGCAACCCTTCAGCTTTGAGATTACCAATGGTGGAAAGGTCGGGCGCAAAGCGGCTGCCGGCGCCATTGACCATGTGGCAGGAGAGGCAATTGGCCTTGCCAGCAAGAATGGACTCACCAGCCGCCGGGTTTCCAGTGACTATCTCGGCCTCGCTACCTCCCATGGAACGCAGGAAGGTGACGAGCTGCCAGACCTCGTCGTCGGTAAGGCCCATCGAAGGCATGGCCGTACCGGCAACCCCGTTCTTGATGACGCCGAATATCTGCGCGTCTTCATTGCCATGTTCGAAGACGCCGCTGTTAACTGCGGGGCCGCGACCACCACCGCCTTTCGCACCATGACAACCGGCGCACATCTGATCGTAGATCGCCTTGCCGGCCCTGATCGCTTCGGGCTTGTCGGCGAGCGGGTTCTTCTGTCCAGGTGCGTTGTGCTGCGCTGACAGGAGCGCGGAGCAGGCACAAATCAGCAAGAAACAAAGCGACAGGGACTGACGGAGTTTTTGACGCATTGGTAATCCTCCCGGTAGTCGTGCGGTTTGTTTGAGGAAGGGGCGTCGCAAAAGTTTACAAGGACAGGCTCACGCGAAGCCGCGAGGCCGCGAAGCCAGCAAACGCTGAAACAAGACTCAAAGATGGAAATCCGAACGAACTGAGGCGTTCCAGTCTTCGCGTCTTTCGCGCCTTCGCGTGAGATTGTCCCTTAACTCTGCGCGGGCCGCCCCTGAAATCTAACTCACCCCCGCGCCTCTTGTTTCGACGTACACCGCGTAAAGCGACTGACTGCCTGTCATAAACAGGCGATTCCGTTTCGATCCACCGAAAGTTACGTTCGATACGATCTCAGGCATCTTGATCATGCCGATGCGTGTGCCATCCGGGTGAAAGACGTGTACGCCGTCGTAGCCGTCACCCACCCATCCCATTCCGGCCCAGATGTTCCCATCCTCATCGCAGCGAATGCCGTCGGCAAACCCGGTCTTACCGTTGTATTCCGTGCTCGCAAATACTCGCGGGTTTCTCAGCCTTCGACCGTCGACATCATAGACCCAGATTACCGGCTTGGCTGTTGGATAGTGAGAGGGGCCAGTATCCGCAACGTAGACACGCCTCAAGTCGGGTGAGAAGCAGAGCCCGTTTGGTTTTACTGGCTCGTCGGCGACCTTCTCAATCTTGCCGGGTGCATCGATCCTGTAGATGGCTTCCTTCTGTATCGGCTGCGGGTTCTGAGCACTCAGGCGATTGCCTTCGTACTGGGAGAGACCACCGTAGCCGGGGTCAGTAAAGAGCAACCACCCTTCAGGATGTACGGCGCCATCGTTCGGAGCGTTGAATTCCTTGCCATCAGGTGAGCGGTCGGCGAGCAAAGTCACCTTGCCGTTGTATTCGTAGCGCACGACGTTACGCGTGCCGTGGCAGAACGAGATCTGACGTCCCTGGTAGTCAAAGGTGTTGCCATTGGTGTTGTTCGATGGAAAGCGGAACCGGCGCCCGACATGGCCGTCCTCCTCGCTCCAGCGCAAAATCTCATCGTTCGGAATATCGCTCCACACAAGATAGCGCCCCGCACCATTCCACGCTGGACCCTCGGCCCACAGTGTTCCCCGATAAAGTCGGACAATCGGAGTATTGCCGATCTTCGCCTTGAAGCGAGGGTCCAATGCAATCACATCCGTTTCAGGGTAGCGCGACGGTGGCGCATCCTGATGATACCGGTCCATCACCTGTGCGAAGGCTTCCGGCGTAGCGCTTGCGGCAAACGCTGCAATGCCAAGCTTGCGGAAGAAGTCGCGGCGAGCTTTTAGCTTGCCGCTCTCCTCGTCCTCCGGAGCCTGCGTGAGATCAATGAAACGATGGTGGGTCACGCGATTCATGAAGTCCTCCGAGTGCCTCCTGCACCTATCCAGATTGCCGACGCAGCAGCCGAGCTCTGCGGTTGCGGTTACCGATTCCACACTACGTCTGTGGAATGTTCTCTAGTTGAGACCAGGTTTATTTGCCGCGGACATCATCGCGGTGCGGAAGGATAGCATGGCGCAAGGCAATTCTGAGAGTAGCGGAGGGGCCGGGTTCTATGCTCCCGCGCCAGAAATCGCTCACTCTGCGTTCCGAGCACGGGCGCGAGCTGACATGTCCGACTTTCCCCATTCGTTATCCATTGAACGCCACGTTTAACTCCCCGAGACTCTTCGGTACGGCGGTCATCGCATCTTCCTTACCCTCCATCTCGAGCGACACCCAGCCTTTGAATCCACCGTTGCGAAGAATCTTACCGATGCGTTTGAAATCGGGCCGAAGTGTGTAATAGACCCCGCCGCCGTGATAGGTCTTGGCTTGAACAATGCTCGCGTACGGCGCAAGGCGTTCGAGTTGCGAATATGGGTCGCCAAAGAAATTACCCGTATCCACATTCAAGACCAGCCATGGTGAGTTAACCGCCTTGTAGATCCGTAGTAACCCTTCGACCGAGGTCGTCAGCCCCCAGTGGTTCTCGAGTGCCATCGCGACTCCAACGCTTTCGGCGTGCGGCAGGCATTCGTTGATACTCTCAATGCACCAGTTGAACGCGTCGTCCTCCTGGTAACCCTCGATCGGCATCTCCCGGCCACCGGCGTCGAGCATTTTCTGGAAATCGGGAATGGTACCCCAACGTCCGGAGTTCAAACGAATCGCCGGGCAGCCAAGATACGCAGCGAGATCGAGACAACGTTTCGTATGGTCAATATGCTCCTGGCGTTTGACCTTGTCTGGCTGCACGAAGTTCTGATGAATCGAGAGAAAGAAGAGTGATAGTCCGTTGTTCCACGCAGCGCGCTTAAGCCGATTGAGATACGGTTTGCCCTCTTCGGCCATTTGCCGGTGGAGGACTTCGACGCCCTCAAACCCTACCGCCGCAGCGTGCTCGATCACCTTCTCGATCGGATACTTCTCTTTGGTGAAATGCCAATACGAATAGGTCGAAACACCGAATCGAATACGTTGCATAGATGGTGCCGCGCCAGGTACGACTGAAGTTGCGCAAGGAAGTACCATAGCGGCAGCCGCCGCGCTCGCGCTCTGCCTTAGCAATTCTCGTCGAGTTGTCTTCATGAGTGTCTCCCTTGGAACTGGTCGTGGCGAGTGAGCCCCTCTACCATACCAGTGTCATTTCCGCCTTTTCAATTGTGGATGGCCGGTCCCGACGGCGAACATCGTTTCGATCATCTCCATCAGCCGCGACTGGTCACGGCTCAGCGCGCTTTGCCCCATGATTCAGCACGTTGGTCACATGACCTGCCACCGGACACGGCATTACGCTGTATAACTGCTACAGGCACCATATCCTATTCAAACGCCAAAGATGAGTATCACCGGCAGAGGTTCGAATTCTATTTTGGCTTTTCTGG
>JBDTUW010000093.1:0-9620 GCA_040007555.1 Acidobacteriota bacterium
CGAGCTTCTCAAGCTTGCAGGTGCCGAAGTCGTGTTTATCGACAAGGGCTGTTCCGGTCACGATGGGACATGGGCCATGAAGAAGGAATACTTCGGCCTCGCACAGAGGGTTGCCCGCGGGCTTCATCGAGGCGTCAATGAGTCCGATGCCGCAACCGTTGCGACAGACTGCTCATTGGCTGGCATTCAAATTGAGCAGGGCACTTCGCGAGTAGCAGTCCACCCAGTCGAAGTTCTGGCTCGGGCGTACGGTCTTGATAACATAAAGTGAGATGGTGAACGCCACGTCATGCATAAAGTTGAGATTGCAGAAACGCTGGATATTCTCCAATACGAGAAGCAGCGTCAGGCCTATCGCAAGTCGATCATTGAACTGAAGAAACGCCGGCGGATTGCCGTCGGTCCATCGGTAACATTTGTGTTTGAGAACCGCGCCACTGTACTTTCACAAGTGCAGGAGATGATGCGAGCTGAGCGCATTGTCGAGCTCGATGCACTTCAGCACGAGCTGGATACATATAACGAGTTGCTTCCCGGCGTAGATCAACTCGCAGCAACAATGTTTATCGAGCTCGAGCAATCAGTGGACATCAGGGAACAGATTTCCCGATTTCACGGCGTCAATACAGACTCCGTCACATACTTCGAGATCGATGGAGAACAGGCGCCAGGTATCTTCGCTTCCGGACAAAGCGACGAGTCGCGAATCAGTGCCGTCCAGTACGTCAAATTTCAATTGTCGCCCCAACAGCGCGAGTCATTTCTCGGAAGTACGCAGGAGGTCTGGCTCGTAATCGACCATTCAAATTACAGTCATCGCGCTCAACCCACAACGGAGGTGCGCGAGGAACTGAAGAGGGATCTGCAGGCCGCCTGAAAAGGGCCTCCCATTCTTACGGAGCACATCATGAAAACCCCGCTGCATTATTCCCTGCCCGCTCGTTTTTTTGCGCTTAGCTTCCTTCTGACCGCCACCTATCTCTCGGCCTGTAAGACGGCAGCGCCCGAGGCGCCAATGTTCCAGCCTGAAATCATTGCGCTCCCGGCAGAGATCGCCAAGTACGAGCCCATGGCGACCCCGGCGACAAATCCCCAAACCCCGGAAAAGGCGGCGCTCGGACGCCAGCTCTTCTTCGACCCCCGACTGAGCGTCGATGGCTCGAAATCCTGTTCGTCGTGCCACGTCTGCGCTAACGGACTAACCGATGGCCTGCCAAAGGCGATCGGGCCCGGTAACAAGACGCTTCGCCGCAGCAGCCCAACTCTATGGAATATCGGCTATCACAAGGAATTCTACTGGGATGGTCGCAGCCCATCACTTGAGGGCCAGGGGAAGGCCGCGTGGCTTGGGGGCAATATGGGCGCCAAGGACCACGAAGCTGAAATCCTCGCCAAGATCAGCGCCGTGCCGGGTTACCAACAACAGTTCAAGACGGTCTTCAACGCTGAACCCAGTGTTGACACGATCTTTCAGGCCATATCCTCGTACGAAAGAACCATTATCTCCGGCAATGCATCGTCGGCTTTCGACAGATGGCAAGAAGGCGATCAAACAGCTGTCAACGACGAGGTCAAGCGCGGATATGAGGTCTTTAAGAAGGCAAAATGCGATGCCTGCCACTCTGGTGTGCTCTTGACAGACCTTCAATATCACAATACCGGCGTTGGTATGGATGCTCCCGAAGACAAGCTGGATAAGGGGCGTTTCGATGCGACCAAGGTCGAAAAGGATACGGGCGCCTTCAAGACCCCAACCCTGCGCGATGTTGCCAAATCGGCGCCATACTTCCACGACGGCAGCGTTGCCACGCTCGAAGCCGCGGTTGATCACATGCTCGCAGGTGGCAAACCAAACAAGTATCTGGACACTGCCAATTTGAAAAAGGTCGCGTTGTCGCCAAAAGAGAAGGCGGAGCTTCTGTCCTTTCTCAGATCGCTCAACGTGGATCGTTGCGGAGTGGTTGCCCCGCTGATTCCATAGTCCCGTACGGATTTGACCGAAATCTTTTGATTGTAACGAGGAGGATCGATGAGTACTGTTAATGTGGGCGATAGCGCTCCGGATTTTGAGCTCGATAGCACAGCAGGTGAGAAAGTTAAGCTTTCGGATTTTCGCGGCAGGAAGAACGTCCTTCTCGCCTTTTACCCTCTCGATTTCACCGCCATCTGCACCAACGAGAACTGTGCCTTCACAACCGACTACTCTGCCTTCGAAGATGCTGAGACCGCAGTTCTGCCGATCAGCGTTGATTCGATTCCATCGCATAAGGAATTTCGCGCCAAGCACGAGATGTCGCATCACCTGCTGTCCGATTTCATGAGGCAGGCAGCACAGTCATATGGTGTCCTGATTCCGGAAAGGAATTTCACTCAGCGGGCCTATTTTCTCATCGACAAGGATGGAGTCTTGCGTTGGAAGCACGTCGAAGCTGAACTCGGGCATAGCCGGACTAACCAACAACTGCTTGCGGAAATCGGCAAGCTCGGCTGAAACTTTGATGACCCCCAATGTCACCACACAGAGATCGGAGTTGGAGGAGGATTACCTTGCACTCACTGCCGGCGTAGGCCTCCTCGATCTTTCCGTCGCAGGAAAGCTGGAGATCAGCGGCGAGAACGCGGCCCAGTTTCTCAATGGTCTGGTTTCGAATGAGGTTAAGTCCTTGTCTCCCGGCCAGGGCACCCTTGCAGCCTTTCTCACGGTCCAGGGCAAGGTTCTGGCGATCGCACGCATCTATCGCAAGGAAGCATCCTTTCTGCTGGAGATCGAGGAATCGAACCGGGAGAAGCTATTTCGCAACCTCAGCCGCTTCGTACCTGCGGGCGGGTTCAATGTTGAAGATCAGACGAGCCGGCTGGGGCTGATTTCGATTCAAGGTCCGCGTGCGGAAGACCTGCTCGCGAGCGTTATTCCAACGGCGCCAGGCATCGAACCGTTCTCACACATCGCGTGTGAATTGGCGTCGACGGACGTGCTTCTCAGTAGAAACGCACGCGTCGGCACAGTTGGATTCGATCTATATCTTCCGACTGAGGCCTACGACGAGGTGATGGCCGTCCTTCTCAGGGCGGGAGAACTCCTCGGTGTCCTCGGTGTCAGGCTGGTTGGCAGCGAGGCCTTCGAGGCGGCGCGCATAGACGCCGGCATTCCCAGGGAACCTGACGAGGTCAATGAAAACCGCATCCTTCTCGAGGCGGGGTTCGACGAGGCAGTGAGCTATGCGAAGGGCTGCTATCTTGGTCAGGAGATCATCGCGCGAATCCATTGGCGCGGACAGCCAGCGCGGCAGTTGAGACGGCTTGCTATTGCGGGAAGCCAACCACCGCCAATCGGAACCGAGCTCTATTCGAAAGATGAGAAGAAGGTCGGAGAGATCACAAGCGTTGCCGTCCTGCCACAGTCTGGTACCGGCGAAACGCGGATTGTTGCCCTCGGCTACGTGCACCGGCACTACCTGGATGAAGGAACGCAGTTCAGCCTCAGGCGAGAGGGTGTCACCATAGGTGAGGCCAAGGTTCGCGCGCGCTGAGGACCAAAACTGTACATTTTGGGATCAGGGCGTGGACAGCATAGTAGATTCAAATGAGCGAAACCGAATGGAATCTGGAATCCGCTGAAGGGGCATACAGTGTGATTGCTCAGTATGTCGAGCACACCCAGATTTCCGCGCTCCTGATTGCTTTTCTCGCCAACGCGCTTGGTGAGGAGCGCTTAAAGTCCCTGGTCCAGAATCAACACTGGATGGCCTATCAGGAAAGCAGACGACTCCTCGTTGCGGCGCGTGATGACGTAGACCGATTGACGCAACTAATTGATCGGTCACATCAAAAGCCGAAGGATGATGCCGAAGGATGAGAACGAATGAGCCCGTATGAGAAGATTTCCGTTGAGGAAGTAAAAGCCAAACTGGACGGCGGCGAGAAATTCCGTTTGATCGACGTTCGCGAGCCGAACGAGCATCGCGGTTGCCGCATCGAATCGGCCGAACTCAAACCCCTCGGTCAGATCGGTCAGTGGATTGCCGATCTTCCTGATCGGGGCGAGGAAATCATCCTGTATTGCCATCACGGAATGCGGTCGGACCGCGCCTGCGGATTCCTGGCGCAACAGGGCTTCACCAATGTTAAGAACATGCTCGGCGGCATCGATGACTGGTCGCTTCGCGTGGATCCTTCTGTCCCCCGATACTGACTACCACCGCCTATGACGTCTCGTGCCTCTCGAATCAGAATCGCTCTGCTCGGTCTTTGGGTGGGAGCCGCCGCGCTGTTCAGTTTTGTCGTCGCCCCGGCAGCATTTGGGGTTCTTCCGACAACGCAGCTTGCCGGAAATCTTGTCTCGCGGGTTTTGGGCGGAGTTGAGATCATCGGTCTCATCGTTGGCGTAGTCGTCCTGATTGTCCTCGTGATCGAATGGATCCGGGAGAAGCGAACCTCAGTTTTCGAAGTGATCGTCTGCTCGCTCATGACAATTTCGATGGCGCTCTCGCGATTCGTCATCTCTCCGCGCCTTCACCTGCTCCGCGCTCAATACGGCGATCGAATGGCAGCACTACCCGCCGAAGACGCAGCACGCGCCAGTTTCAACCTGCTTCATCAGGTCTCAGTCGGATTACTTTCATTTAGTCTTTTTGCTGGCCTTGCGATGCTTGCGGTCATCCTCTGGCGGGATTCGCGCCCAGGGCAATCCGATGCATGATTTCAAGGCAGGCCCTGAAAGATATCGGCTGGATGAGTTCCTCGCCAATGAGATGACCGACGTCAGCGTGACACGGCTTCGCCGGCTGATTGCGGATGGTGATGTCGTAGTCAACGGTGTTCGGTCACTCAAGGGCAGGAGACTTGAGGACGGTGATCGCGTTCAGCTCAACGATGTTTCGATAGAACCCACTTCCGCAACGCCCGAACCAATCGCCCTCGACGTGCTCTTCGAGGACCAGGACCTGATCTGCGTTAACAAGCCGTCAGGCCTGCTAACTCATCCCTCCCATAGCTGTAAGTCTGGCACACTGACAAACGGACTGGCGCACCACTTCTTGACAAGCGCCGGTCATCCCATCCGGGCCGGTCTCATTCACCGTCTTGATCGAGATACGTCCGGAGTGATGGTCATCGCGAAGACGCTACGCGCACACCGTATTCTGGCAAAGGCTTTTCGTGAGAGACGTGTCGGCAAACGATACGTGGGATTGCTCAGCGGTCGCGTCAAGGATGATGACATCACTATCATCGCACCGATTGGCTGCGATCCGACAATCTGGCCGCACTGGCGGGTTCTTGATAGCGGCAGGCCGGCCGTCACACAATGCACGGTCAAGTGCCGCTACGCTGCGCACACCCTGGTTGAGTTCGCACCTGAGACTGGCAGGACTCACCAACTCCGCATCCACAGCGCGCTCATCGGTCACCCGATCGTGGGTGACGCGATCTATGGCACGGACCGAGATCCACTAGCCGACACGTTCGGCATTCATCATCATCTTCTTCACGCAAATCGTCTGAGTTTCCTTCATCCGACGGGCGGAGATGAGATGACCATTGAAGCGCCATTACCGCAAACCTGGCGAGCGCTGCTGCAAGGGCTATGACAACGATATGTCGGAGGAGCGAGTTGACATCCTGATTGTCGGCGGCGGTCCAGGTGGCATGAGCGCGCTGCTGTGGTGCCACTCGCTCGGTCTGCGTGGCCTTCTTCTCGAGAAGCAACCGCAGCTCGGTGGACAGATGCTCATGATGTTTCACCGGATAGTCGACTATGCCGGTTTGATCGCCCCGGATGGGTCGGACCTCGCGCGACGATTCGTCGAGCACCTTCAGGCACTACAGCTCGCATACAACGTCATGCAGCCTGTCGTTGAGACTGATCTCAAGTCCCTCCGGATTCGAACTGACAAGGCGTGGTTGGGTGCGCGCGCGATCATTGTCGCCACCGGCGCTCGTAAGCGGAGACTGGGGGTCCCGGGGGAAGACCGCTTCGATGGTGCGGGAGTAAGCTTCACCGCGACTCGCGATCACCCGATCTTCGCCGGCCGTGAGGTGGTGATAGTTGGTGGCGGTGACTCCGCTTTCGAGGGTGCCCTCATGCTTGCCAGAGTTTGTCCGCAGGTCACGCTTATCCATCGCGGCGAGACATTTCGCGCCCGCGCAGAATGGGTGCGAGAGGTAAGGACCCATCCGAGGATCGCTATCAGGACGAATACCGAAGTCATAGCCATCGAGGGCGAAGGAGCACCATCGAGGGTTCTTGTCGAGCACAACCTCACGCGGGCGCGTGAAGCGATTCCCGCTCAAGGCGTATTTGTGCGATTAGGAATGGCTCCGAACACCGAAATATTTGCCGCCGAACTGGCCCTCGACCACGCCGGTTATTTTCTTGTTGACAGCCGCCAGAAAACGTCAGCGAAGATGGTCTACGCCGTCGGCGATGCTTGCGCCGGTATTTCCCAGAGCATCGCGAGTGCTGTAGGTCAGGCGGCCGTCGCGGTTAAGTCCATCGCTTCTGATTTTGGAATTTAGATTTGGGATTTTGGATTGGGGGACGAAAGGATTAACACCGAAGACGCGGAGCAGAGACGGTGACGCCAACGCCCCTTCCGTTCCCAAATCCCAAATCCAAAATCTAAAATCCAAAATTCCTAATCGGTGGGTCGCGCTGGCGGTGGTACGAAGGCGAAGAAGTCGGTGGAGAAGCGTTCGACATAGCTCTCAAGCAGCATCCGAACTCGCTCCGGGTCTGGTGAGCGAACGATCAATCCGGCATGGTGACGGCGCTCGAGCCGCCAGACTATCTCTGAATCGCTATAGCCCGTCGTATCTGGCCACTCCTGACGCGCCAGCGAGATAACGATCCCGGAGTAATCATGACGCATCTTCGGCGGGGTGTATGGACGGTCCGGCGTCGACGTCTCGATCCTGGCCCATTCCGCCCAGAGATTGACTCCGGTGCCGGCCTCGATTGTCTCGGCGATATTTGCTCCACCGACGCGGGCGGCGGTCTCAAGAAAGTAAAATCGACCGTCGTCTCGTCCTTTGATGAATTCCGCGTGGGTCACTCCGCGAACAAAGCCCAACGCGCGCGCCAGCTCTCTGTTGAGCGACTCGAGGGCCTGAACGTCGGCGGACTCGCGGGGTAACATTCGCGTACTGAATATCCCGCCTTCGTGCATCACCGCCAGCGGTGTCTGACCGTACCTGCTGACTGTCGCAAAGACCACTTCCCGCTCCGAAATGATCGAGTCGACGTGAAAGATGTCGCCCGGAACAAAATGCTCAAGCACCCGATGCGACTGTTCGTCCCCCAATTGCTCCAACGCCCGCCACAGCTCGTCGGCGCTGCTCAGCTTCTGAATTCCGATGGCCGATGCAGACGACCGAGGCTTTAGCACCCAGGGACCCGGGACACGATCAATATACCGCCTGATCTGGTTGTGATTGATCGCCGCGACGAAGTCGGGAACTGCGATGCCGTACTCACGTGCCTGAATTCTCATCGCCAGCTTGTCGCGAAAATAACGGCTCGTAGTCTCGCCCATGCCCGGAATGCGCAAGTGCTCGCGAAGCGTTGCCGCCATCTCAATATCGAATTCATCGAGGGCGACAATCCGGTCGATGGACTTGGATCGCGCAAGATAACTGACCGCGTTGATAACTTGAGCTCGATTTCCAAGATCGGGCATGAGGAACACTTCGTCGATGATGTCCCGCGGCCACGCTGCCTGGGCAAGCTTCTCCACCGTCAATAGCAGCACGCGCCAGTCTTCGCGACAGCACTGCCGAAGGAACTCCTGTCCCTTCTCATAGCTCGTCATACATAGGATCGTCCTGCGCTCCGTCATCAACTCTCCTTAGATACACACTGCGGACATTATCGTTTCGCGTCCGCGAGAAAGGGAAGCTGGCTTCGATAAGCCGTCAACGACTCAAGATCGATCTCCGCGCTGACGACACATTCGATGTCTCCAGCCTCTATCAGGATCGCACCGGAGGGTTCGATGACCATACTCCCCCCCGAATACTCGAGGAACGGATCACGTCCACACCGGTTGACGCCAATGACGTATGCCTGATTCTCGATGGCCCGAGCCTGAAGCAGGCTGACCCAATGGGCACTTCTCCGCTCCGGCCAGTTCGCAATCACTGTGTACATTGTCGCGCCCGCGTGGACAGCTGCACGAAAGTGCTCCGGGAATCGCAGATCATAGCAGACGAATGGTGCGACGCTGAATCCTCCCCACTTGAAGGTGACCACACTTTCTCCAGCATCATAGTGATCCGATTCACCACCGAGTGAGAACGGCTGCATCTTTGTGTATCGCGCTACTTCCCTGCCCTGCGGGTCGTAAACCAGCGCCTGATTGAGACCACGGCCATTTGTCGTCGTTTCCACCACTCCACCCACAATAAAGACATTAAAGGCGGTCGCGGACGCCGCAAGGAAGGACTGAGTCTCGCCCATCTCGCTATCGGATATCTTCGCGACATTCATGCTGAATCCGCTCGCAAACATCTCCGGCAGGACAACCAGCGACCCCGGCTCCGGCTCGCAAGCCTCGAGCAGTGAAAACACACGTGCATGGTTGAGCGCGTTTTGCTCCCATGCAATATCGAGTTGTACGCAATAGACCTTCATAGGCTACTTCCCGAGAACAGACCTGATTCCGACTATCAATCGACCGACCCCCTCGTTGACCGAGTCGCGGTCGAGGGCTCCGTAGGATACACGAAGCTGACAACCCCTGGAAAAGCCAAATGCGCTGCCAGGAATGGCCGCGACTCCGTGCTCCCTGATCAACCTCCCCACCAGCTCAAGTGCGTCGGCATCTGAGTCGAGATTCAACAGGAAGTAAAATGCGCCCTGTGCGGGAGATATCTGGCAGCAATCCTGGAGCGCCGCAAGAGCGCTGAGAACTGAGATGCGCGTCTGGCTCAATACTGTCAGACCTTTTTCGCAATACGCTCTTCCAGCATCGAGTGCGCCAACTGCGGCGAACTGGGAGACAACCGGCGGGCAAATCAGCACCGTATCCTGGATCTTGTTGATCGCATCGAAGAGGTGCGCCGGAGCAACCATATAACCAACGCGCCAGCTGGCCATGCCATACGATTTTGAAAACGAGAAGAGCGAGATCGTATGTGCTGACGAGTCCGGAATAGAGCCGGGTGAAAAGTGCTGCGCGTCACCATAGGTGAAATACTCGTATGCCTCATCGCTCATGTGGTAAATGCCCCTTCGCCGGCAGATATCGTTCACTTCGCGGAGGGCACTCTCAGGGTAAACCGCACCAGTCGGATTGTTTGGTGAAATGGTCACTACCGCTCGAGTGCGGTCGCTGATCGCCTGCTCTATCAAGGCTGGCTGCAGCTGGGAATTCGCATCGGTAGGGACAAGCACCGGTCTGCAGCTTGCCATCGTGATTGCCATTTCGTGATTGAAGTAGTACGGCATCTGGAGTATCACCTCATCCCCGGGATCGACAATCGCAAGGAGCGCGTTGACGAAGGCCATGTTTCCACCAGCCGTCACTACGACCCTGGAGCTCGAGCCCACATCGATGCCATTCTCTGACAGCAGCTTCGCCTCGAGCGCTTCGATCAGGCGAGGAACACCCTGCACGGCCTGA
>JBDTUW010000094.1:0-9569 GCA_040007555.1 Acidobacteriota bacterium
CATTACGCCCAATGACGCCCACGGCCTCGCCCCGCTCAACCAGAAGGCTGACATCTTCAAGCGCCCAGAAATCACGGTGATGCTTCTGCCGGCCGCGCAGGAGTATCTCCTTCAGACGTCCCGAGGGGTTCTCGTAGATGCGGTAGAGCTTTGAGACGTTCTCGACAGAGATCATGGGTTGTAGACTCGAATGACGCGGACAAGAACTCGAGATTTGTGAGGGCGTCTGCCGGATGCTTTCGCGCGATGCTCAATCATAGATGATATCCGGTAGGCGTTCGGTCAGCTCGCTCATCTTTCGGCCGACTGCGAAGATGTTATCACCGCGGAGTAGGCGAGGAATGCCCGTGCTATCAAGCGATTCAAGGAATTCCTCGTCCGTTTCGTGCCAGACATCTTCCGCAGTCAACCATGTCACCTTAAAGCCAGCCGCCTCGAGGACCTGCCTCACCTCCTTTGGCGTGTACTCGCGGCTGTGTCTGTCCGCGCGACCCCTCGGGCTGTAATGGCCATATATATATGGGCTCCCGCCCGCCATCACGGCCTGAATGCTAAACGCGCTTGCAATGTTGGGAGTGGTCACAATGACCAGGCCGCCCCACTTGAGAACGCGGTTCAGTTCGAGAAGCATATGCATCGGATCTTCGGTGAGGTGCTCGATCAGCTCGCAGCAGAGCGCAACATCGAAGGACGCATCCGCGTAAGGGAAGCGATCGCGCTCGACATCGACGTTCTGTATGGGAAACACAAGCTCGTGCCCCGTCACAGCATGGCGGATGACGTGCTCTTTGACCCGGGGTTCGCCCTCCCACCAGTTGGTGACTGCTATCTCGCCGAATTTTCCCTCACGAAGGATTAGCGGAGTCATCTGCAGATAGCTGCTGAGCTCGAGGAGTTTCTGGTCGGGTTCGCCCACGGGGATGAGTTCAACTGTCTTGATGATGCGCTTTCCGTGAACGCGGAGATAACTCATCGCAGCAGCATCTGAGGCAAAGAAGCCTTCGACATACGCCCGGGCTTCCGCGTGGTCGACTTTGATGAGCGGCGCAGCCGCTTGTCTTATTTCCAGTGGCGGCGACACGCGGGTGACGGCGCGATGATCTCGTTGCTCTGCAATAATGCGTTCCGCAAATGCGAGATACCGCGCAGCCGAACGTCGAATGTCACATTCTTTGCGAGCCCACGCTTGCGCCTTCTCGCCGATCCGTCGTCGCAGCGGTGACCTGTAAGCGAGTGCGCGAAGTCGATTGTAAAGATCGTCCTCTGCCGCAGGGCCGGGGGCGACTTTGAGACACGTGTCGTCCGGGAGTTCACCAAACTGCCCGTGGTCCGAAACAATCACCGGTTTGCCCAGGCCCAGTGCGCGAATGAGAGTTCCCGACGTCTCGCCAGCTGTCGGATATCTGAGATTCACCACGATGTCGACAGCCTTCAGGTAGCGGAAGAAATCACGTTCATCGGTATAGCCCGTGATCCGCACTTTGTCTGAAAGCCCCATCTCCTTGATGATGGGAGCAACGCTCCATTTCCAGTGATCCTCACCCACAATGAGGCACTCTGCCTCGGGTTTGAGGGCAAGCAGTCTTTTGAATGCCGCGAGCAGAGTCGGTATCCGCTTTGACTGCGTGACAAAACCGAATGAGCCGATGAGCAGCGCATCTGCATCGAGTCCGAGCGACTCGCGCGCCCTCGCCATATCCCAGTCGTCGAACTCGAACGCACGCGGTGATAGATGGTGAGGGATAATCTCGAGTGGTCTTCCGTTCAGCCCCTCGAGCTGACTTGCCGCATAGCCATTGTGAACGATGATCCCGAGGCTGCGACTAATCAAACGTCGATTGAGAGGGAGGACAAACTGCTGGTACTCACTCCCGACGTCTCGGTCTCGCATCTCTGCCAGCTGCGAGCCTCGACGCCCGTAGGCGTGAAAGAGTTCCGTCCAGTACGCGTCCTCATCGTTGCGCCCGAGTGTTGCCCATGCAATCAAATGATGCATGCAATGCTCATGCAGCACGACGAGACCGGGAATGGCTATGGCCTGGTCGTAGATATACTCGTGATATGGGTTGTTCCCTTGATGGTAGATACAAAGGTCAAACGCGCGATCCCGGTGGATCTCTTCAAAACGCGACGCTTCAGCTACTTCGTAATCTCGTGTCAGCTCGACACCGTCTATGGTCTCAACAAAGACGACTATTTCCGCTCCAAGTGCGAGATAAGGCAGAAGTTCTGCGCTGTAGTCGGCAATGCCGGATTTGCTGGGAGGAAGCGGACTGAAATAGGCGAGACGCATATTCGAAGGGTTCAGGTCAGGCTGCAGCGCGCGCGATGTGTGAATCGCGGCTTGTGTCCTAGGCTGTCGCACGTGTCGATGTCGGCACTTTACCCGCTTCAGCCCGCTTACGTTTGAGGCGAAGCAGGTAACTCGTCAGCGCGCCAACGAAGAGCAGAATAGCGATGAGCTGAGACGTCGAGAGCCCAAACAATTCACCGCGTGGATCATCGCGCCAGAACTCGATCACAAAACGCGCGACAGCATACAGAACCGCATACGTCAGGATAATCTGACCGTCGAACTGTTTTCTCCGACGCAGCCAGATCAGGAAAGCAAAAATCAATGCAGTCGCAGCCGCCTCATAGAGTTGCGTGGGATGGAGCGAAACCGGTGATATCAGCCCACCGAGTTTCTGCGACCACAGTTCCCGCTGAACCGGATCGGCCAAATGGTTGACGATTGTTGGCACGCCCGTAATGTCGTGACCGTGTTCGCTAAAATGCACTCCAATCGCGGAGGTGGTGGGTTTTCCCCAGCAACAGCCCGCGCTGAAGCATCCGAGCCGTCCGATCGCCTGACCGATCGCAATTCCGGGCGCGAAGACATCCGCGGTTCGCCACCACGGCAGCCGGTATCGCCGCATAACAATCGCCGATGCGATCACCGCTGCGATGAATCCACCATAGAAAACTCCGCCCGAGCGGAAGAAATCCAGCGTCAGTATCTGACCCGGTCGCTGACGATAGAAATCCCACTCTGTGGCGACCATGAGAAGCTTCGACCCGATGAGCGATGCCGCGAGCACCCATAGACCCAGGTCGTAAACTCGGTTGCGATCGAGCCCGTCGCGCTCGGCCAGTCGCGCCATGACATATAGCCCGACGATAAACGAGAGTGCGAGCAGCAGCCCATAAGTGTTGAGCGTGAAATTGAGGTAGGGAATCTTGAAGAGTTCTGGAAACATTAGTGCTGTTTACCCCTGTCAATCCGAGCCAATGCTCGTTTCTTCTGCCGGCGGCGCAGGCCGCGATGCGGGGAAAGCCGGTTGGCCGGTTGCCTTTTCCTCGCGGAGAAGTTCCAGCGCCAGTAGTGCTGCTCCGCAGCAGATCGCTGCGTCTGCGAGATTGAAAGTTGGCCAGATCAGTCGTTCCGCCCAATGAAAGTCGAGAAAATCGACAACCTCGCCCAACCGCACACGGTCGATGAGGTTTCCCACAATCCCTGCAAGCAGAAGCGAGAGCGAGATATTCATCCGTCTTCGGGCGGGGGACCTTCGGACGAGATACCCACCGACCATGACGGCTGCAGCCGCTGACACAGCAGCCAGCACCCAGCGAATATCCAACGCGGAGTCCGCGAGCAGGCTGAACGCCACGCCACGATTGACTGCGTACGTCAGGCGAAAGCAGCGCGGAATGACCTCGATCGAGCCGACCGGTTTGAGTGAGAGCGTCGCCCAGAACTTGGTCAGCTGGTCCGCGCCAAGCAGTAGTGCACTGAGGGCGAAGTAAACGGATTTTCCCTTCATATTCTTACATCTATCGCGAATCGCACGCCATTTTCATCATTCCGTCGGACTTTCGACGAGGCTCTTGACGCACCTTCCGCAGGCTCCGCTGTATCGGGGGTCGGTCCCGACATCTGTCGCGTAATTCCAGCACCTCTCGCACTTTTCCCCGGCAGCTCGCTCGATACTGACGCTAAGTGCCGAAGCGGCAACGAACTGAACCTGCGAAACGATGAGGATGAACGGAAGCGCTTCGCCAAATGTCTCTAGAAATGCAATCGTCTCGGCGTCGGCGGAAATGGTCACAGATGCCTCAAGACCCGATCCGATGAGTTTGGAATTACGTGCGTCCTCAAGCGCCTTCAATACTGCGCTTCGTATCTCAAAGAGACGGGTGTAGCGGGCGCGTAACGCGTCATCCGCAAGGACTGTGTCGTAGGACGGAAATTCGGTGAGATGCACCGAAGGCGCGAGTACGACCGCCCCCGGGATGTTCTCCCAGATTTCGTCGGCGGTAAACGCAAGAATTGGCGCCGCAAGCCGAGCAAGTCGCGAAACTATTTCGTGCAGGGCCGTTTGCGCCGATCGACGGGCTATAGACCGCGATCCCGATGTGTATAGCCGGTCTTTGATGATATCGAAATAGAGTGATGACATCTCGACAGTACAGAACGAGTAGAGTGCGTGATAGACGCCGGTGAAATCGTAGCGCTGATAGGCATCGCGGACTCTTTTCGTAATCTCGTTCGCCTCCGCCAGCGCCCAGCGGTCGATTTCCAGCAACTCCTCAAATGGGACAGAGTCGTTGATCGGATCGAAGCCGTGTAAGTTGCCGAGGCAGAACCGCGCCGTATTACGTATCTTCCGGTACGCGTCGGAAATCCGTCTGAGGATCTCATCCGACACGCGCATGTCTTCGTGATAGTCGAGGGCTGAACACCAGAGACGCAGCACTTCTGCGCCACTTTGCTTGATGACCGATTGAGGGACGACCACATTGCCCTTCGACTTGGACATCTTCTCGCCCTGTCCGTCAACGGCCCATCCGTTAGTGATGACGGTGCGGTAGGGAGGTTGGTCCTTAACTTCCAGACCGACAACCAGTGACGAATTGAACCAGCCTCGGAACTGATCGCCTCCCTCGAGGTAAACGTCCGCCGGATACGGAAGGCCTCGTGGTTCAAGGACGGCGATCGAGCTGGATCCCGAATCGATCCAGACGTCCAGAATATCCATCTCCTTGCGCAGCCTTGTCGAACCGCATTTCGCGCAGGAAGTTCCTTCCGGGACGAGCGCCTCTGCCTCGCGGGTATACCAGGCATCGGCGGACTCTTCTTCAAAGATGTCCGCGACGTGATTGATGACTTTCGGGTCAACCAGTGCTTCCTCGCACGACTCACAATAGAACACGGTGATCGGAACGCCCCATGATCGCTGGCGCGAGATACACCAATCGGGTCGACCGCGGAACATGTTCTTCATTCGCTCATTGCCCCAGCTGGGAACCCAGTGCACCTGGTCGACTGCCTCGATCGCCCTTTGGCGCAAGCCCGTAGTTTCCATCGAAATGAACCACTGCGGAGTCGCGCGAAAGATGACCGGGTGATGGCATCGCCAGCAATGCGGGTAGGAGTGCGTCACGCGCTCCTCACCGAGAAGCATTCCGAGGTCCTGGAGATGAGCGACGATCTTTGGATTGGCTTTGAAGACCTGGTCGCCCGCAAAGAGCGCGACATCCTTCGCGAAGTGTCCTCGGTTGTCGACGGGGCAATAGATATCCAGCCCATATTTCATGCCGATGACGTAGTCCTCATAACCGTGACCGGGAGCCGTATGAACTGCGCCGGTGCCGGCATCAAGGGTTACATGGTCGCCGAGCATGAGGAGGGAAGATCGGTCGATAAAAGGATGTCGTGCGTTGAGTCCCTCGAATCTGACACCCGGATAGACACCGAGAACATTCCAGGACGTCCAGTTGAGTTTCGCCGCCACCCGCTCGAGAAGGGAAGTGGCGACGATGAAAACTTCGTCGGCGACTTCAACCGCGCTGTATTCGAACGCTGGATTAAAGGCGATCCCGAGATTGGCCGGTAGTGTCCATGGCGTCGTTGTCCAGATGACGATGCTGACATTGTGTCCGCCAAGCGCCCCATCAAGACGCTCTGCGTCCGGGAACGGGAACTTGACGTAGACCGAAGGGCTCGAATGGTCTTCGTATTCGACTTCTGCCTCGGCAAGTGCAGTTAGATCGTGGATGCACCAGTGCACGGGGCGCAGGCCCTTGTAGATCGCTCCCTGCTCGACGAACTTGCCGAAGACTCGAACGATCTGCGCCTGATAGCTCGGATTCATGGTCAGATACGGTTCGTCCCATTCTCCAAAAATGCCCAGGCGCTTGAACTCATCGCCCTGAAGTTTGACAAACTTCTCAGCGTGACGACGAGCAGCACGTCGAATATCAAGGGTGCTCATCTGGGCGCGTTTGGAACCGAGCTCCTTATCAACCTGGATCTCGATCGGCAAACCGTGGCAGTCCCAGCCCGGGACGTACGGGGTCCAGTAACCCATCATCGAGCGAGATTTGATGCAAAAGTCCTTGAGCACCTTGTTCAGCACATGTCCGAGATGTATCTCGCCGTTTGCATATGGAGGACCGTCGTGGAGGACGAATAACGGCCTTCCGGCCCGAGCTTTGCGCAGTGCTTCGTAGATGCCCATTTCTTCCCACTTGTGCAGTCTGGCCGGCTCGTTGAGCGCCAGATTGCCCTTGAGGGGGAAGTCGGTCTTCGGAAGATTGACGGTAGCTTTGAGGTCTACGGGAGTTTCAGTGGACATGTTCTCATCTACTTAGTACGGTTAAGCTCGATAAAGAGCGATGATAACGCAAGCATTGGTCACAAAGAAGGCCAGCCAAAAAGCGTCTCGGTCAGTCTCGTCAGGAAAGCCGGCACGCGACGCGGCGAACGTACGAAACCTGCAAAGAGAGAGGGTGCGGACGGTCGCGGCACCGGCCTTCAGCTCCCTTCGCGGCTTCGAGGGAGTCTGTCCTTCCAGCAAAAAGGCACTCGCGCTCAATCGGTTTCAACCGGGAGCCCGAGTGCCTACTTGATCGGCCAGACTAACTAGCTGGATTGTCCCGTCGAGAGGGCGGGCAATCCGGGGCACGCTCCGGATGGAGCGTCAAATAAACATTTCCTCGTCCTGATAGACACGGTTGACCGGCAAACGGTTGCCCGCGAGAAAGGCCTCAAGACCGCGGCGAATTCCGTACATAACGTATGAGAACTCGCGAGCTGGTTCGAGGACGCTGTGCTGAACGAGGGCTGTGGTACGGTCGAACTGATCAGTAACGGTTGACAGCGTCCGCTGGACCTTTTCGACTTTCTCGCGTGTCCGATCGATCTCACGGCGGGCAAGGGCGGTTGTGTCGCCCATCAGATCGAGAAAGTCTGCGGCCTGATCTTTTGCCATTCCGCTGACAGCCTCAACCTGCTGAGCGCCCTGCGAGATGTATTCCGCTGCTTCCTTCAACTCGCCCATCAGAGAGTGGGCCATCTTAAGAACTGGCTCAGTGTTATTAATGAGATACTCAGCGCGAGTTTGCAGCTGCCCAACGCGCTCGACCATGGTCATTGCCCGACGCGCGAGCAGATAGAGCCCGACAAACACCCCTGCCTGTACGATCAGCAGAATGGTGATGACCGCCATGATGTAAATCAGATAGGCTTCCACGTCTCGTCCTCGAAATCGCTACGATCAACTCTCTTCAAAAGCTGCGCTCGCCTTGTCGGTGCGCTTGGCTTCGCGGTAACCCTGTTTACCTGCGTCAATGGCGGCGGATATCTGCGACTTCTGTCGGTCGATGATTTCCTTGCTTCGCGAGGTCAGATCCTCGACTGCCTCGCGGCTGCGGGAGGCAACTTCGTTGACGCTTTCCCGGCTCCTTGCGGCCAGTTCCTGTGCCCGTTCGACACTCGTTTGATAGAGTTCGCTGGCTTTTTCACCGAGTTCAACTCCAGTCTCGCGCGCCTGATCCAGACCGCGTCGAGTTTTATCGGCAATCTCGGCCCTGAGTTCTGCTCCCGCCTTTGGAGCAAACAGCAACGCTGTCACAGCCCCAATTCCGGCGCCAATTAGAAAATAGACCAGTTTATCACCACCGCCATTGTCTGCCATGGCTTGTCCTCCTTCATCAACTTGATATTTCATGAGCTTCAAAGACTTCAAATGCGTTTTGGCTTGCCGCTAAGGGCCGCCATTTTCGGGAGCTTGCGGACCGTATCCGCCGTCGCTTTGGGAACACCCCTCGGCGATCTCGTCAGGCCCTCGTCATGGTCTCTTCAGACTGTCTCCTCAGACTGTCTCTTCAGACTGTCCCCTCAGACTGCGATAATCGGTGAAAATCGAGCACTTACGAGGATAAAGGGAACTATAACATTTGACTATGGAAACATCAAGGATCGCTGATTGACACCCCTCTGGCTCATGGCTACAATGTATCGAAAGGAGATCTAAATGCATTATTCAATATTTCTCTTGGGGTTCGGCATGCAGGAAATGCTCATCTTGCTCCTCATCGTGCTGGTTCTATTTGGAGGCAGTCGGTTGCCGTCGCTGGCCAAAGGGTTGGGCGAGAGTGTTCGGAACTTCAAGCGCGGAATCTCTGAGGAGGCTGAAGAACCCCCTCCCGCACCAAAGGACCAGACAAAGCGCGCCTGAAGCGCGCCCTGAACCATCTCCGAAATACTTTCGACTCCCACGGATCTGCTCAGACTCTGCGGCCGGACCCTCAACGATGCCTTTGGCTTGCTCCTTACGATTTTTGGCTGTGCTGACTCATCTCGAGTTCTCAGATACGGGTCGCTGGCAGTTTAAAGGCCCTCGCCGATAACGGTTCTGCCAGATAGAGGTTCTGCCAGATAGAGGTTCTGCCAGATAGAGGTTCTGGAAGATAAGGTTCTGGCACCCGCCCGATACTGTGGTTCTTGCGTTTCCGACCGTTACTTCGGGCTTAGAGCTGATGTCACGCAAACGCTCCAACAGCTTCCGGCGCGCTCGACAATCTCCCGGTTCAGAGCGGTCATACCACGAGTATCTGATCTCCACGCCCGCGCCATCAATAACACGCACCGAACTAGTGCGTTTGGTTCGCGGCGGCGAGGATACTTACCTCGAACTCAAGGTGCGGTTCAGCAACGTCGAGAAGCTGACCGCCGAAATCATCGCGCTCGCAAACACTGCGGGCGGAGTCATGGTCTTTGGCGTCAATGATCAACTCCGAATCGAAGGAGTTGATGATCCCGAGAGCGTTGAGACCCAGCTGCGCGAGATCTGCTCCAATCAGATTCAGCCTCCAGTTTTCCCCTTTATCAACAAGGTAGCGTTTGACAATGGCCGCCGCATTGTTGTGCTCGAGGTAGAGCCACGCGAGAGGCCGCACCGGACGCTTGATGACCGTTTCTATCTTCGCGAGGGATCAAGCAAACGCGAGACCACCAGAGAGGAGCTTTCGCGCCTCTACCAGGAAGCCTTCGTCACCCGATTCGAAGAAGTGCCGCTTTTTCACTCGTGGATCGAGAATGACATCGACGAATCACATTTCTGGAGTTACGTGCGCGGCGTAAACCCTGGCTACTGGGGCGAATCCACGAAGGGGTTCCCGACGGACTCGGTTCTCTGCGACATGGGACTTGCCACCAGGCTTGGGGATGAGATGATACCAACGGTTGGCGGGCTGCTCCTCTTCGGGCTCAACCAAAGGTTAGTCGAAGTCTTTCCGAGAGCCGC
>JBDTUW010000095.1:0-9504 GCA_040007555.1 Acidobacteriota bacterium
GCGATGCGCTAGCGAACACTTTGTGTAAATGGGACAAGACCGGGAAAGCCTGGGACATTTTTGCGGCTTGACTGAGGGCGTTAAATCGTCATTCGCACGCCGGGCACCCGCAACGCTGAAAGAGAGGAACGTGTGATGACCGAGGAAATGTTGAAGAAAAGCGAGGATTTACATATGAAGGAAGAGACAAACACGGCAATTGATCCGGTGTGCAATATGACTGTCAATCCGCAGTCAGCGGCGGGTAGCCACCAGCACGATGGGCAGACATATTACTTTTGCAGCTCGCAATGCCTACATAAGTTCAAAGCTGATCCGCAGGGTTATCTGAATAGAGCAACGCAGCCGCTGCCGCCTTCGCATGCTCAGTAGCCTGTCACGCCGGTTCAACTTGCGGGCACATCAAAGTCGGTGCCGCGGTTGACGCCGCAGTACCCGCACAAACGGCTCCATAGGCAACATTGAACGACCCAGTCGGCGGCGTGCAGGTCAAGCGACTGGCAGCTGCGGGGAGTCACGACTACAGGGCCAGGGGTACTACTTCTGCAGCACGAACTGCCTGCCGAAGTTCAAGGCCGACCCCGAAGCGTTCCTGAATTCATCTGATCAGGCAGCTTCACGGTCATCAATTGAGAAGTGTTATGCTGACACAATTACACTCCCGTGCTTCGGCTGCGAATCGTCTGGCCTCTTCGACCCGGTTGTGAGGCTTGCGAAGGGCGAATCGTTGTTTAGATCGACGCAGGTGGGCGAAATGACTCGAAGTCTTGTCGTCTGGTTGCTCGGTTTGTCGCTGGCGGCAGCGTCATACGGGCAATCGTCTCAACTCCCCGTTGCCCTGGTCAGGACTAAAACGGTTGAGGCGATCAGCGCCGATGATTTTCGCGGACTCATCGCGTACCACCGCGGCAACGTGATCCTCGTCAACTTCTGGGCGACGTGGTGCGCGCCGTGCGTCAAGGAAATCCCTGAGATCGTCAGGTTGCAGGAGAAGTACAAGGAGCGCGGCCTGCGCGTGATTGCCGTCTCGATGGACGAGCCAGAAGAGCTTGAATCGAACGTCCGGCCGTTTGTCAACAAGCGTTTTCCCGCCTTCGTTTCCTACCTTTGCAAGGAGGCCGAACACGACAAGTTCGCGAGCGTGATTGACCCGGCCTGGGATGAGACCATGCCGACGAACTTTCTCATTGATCGTACAGGCAAACTACGTGTGACGCTGACAGGCGGTAAGACCTACGAGGAATTTGAAGCGGCCGTTACTCCCCTGCTCCAGGAGAGTCCGAAGTGAGACCGAAGTGAGCCCGAAGTGAGTATGTTGCGACATCTGAGAGAAGTTTATGACACAGCATGTCCCCTTGCTGGCTAACCGCGCACGTGATCTCAAACCCTGGTGGTTGCTCGCTGGCATCATCGTGATCACGTTTCTGCATTACAACACCAATACGCATTACTTACTGCTGCACGAAATCTATCAGCGACTGTATTACATCCCAATCATCTACGCCGCGTACAGCTATGGTCTGCGCGGTGGCTTGGCTGCAGCGGTCTTGAGCACGCTGATCTATTTGCCGCATCTTGCGCAGCATGCTGACAATCGGGTCTATGCGATCAACCAGTATGCTGAAACCGTGCTCTTTCTGGTCGTCGGAGTTATTACTGGCCTGCTGGCGGGCAAAGAGCGGCGTGAGCGCCAGCGTTATGAGCAGACCGCCGTCGAATTGCAGCGCGCTTATGACGAATTGCGCAGTACTGTGGATCAACTGCTGCTCGCGGATCGTCACTCGTCACTCGGTCAGATGTCGGCTGCGATTGTTCACGAGATTCGCAATCCGCTCGGTGCAATTCGCGGCGCGGCTGAGGCGCTTGAATCAATCGTGCCACGTGAACACAAGAAGGCGGAGTTCCTGACGATCATCAAACGTGAGGTCGAGCGACTCAATGGCCTGGTGACAGACTTTCTTCAGTTTGCGCGCCCACGCTTGCCGGAGTTGCTGCCGACGCCGCCGCGCGACATTGTCGAAGCAGTTGTGAAGCTGGCCAGCAAGCAGGCGGAGCAAGCGCGTGTCAGGATTACAGTCAATGTCGCCGATCAGTTGCCGCTGGTGCTGCTGGATGCCGAGCAGATGAAGCAGGTGTTGCTCAACCTCATCCTCAACGCCATTGAAGCGATGCCTGACGGTGGACAATTGACGATCAGCGTCAGGCAACGTGATGACGAGTTGTTGCTCAGCGTGCGCGATACGGGCAAAGGAATTGACCCGGCAGTGCGCGAGAAGCTGTTCAGCCCGTTCGTGACCACCAAAACGCGTGGCACGGGGCTTGGCCTGGCGATTGCCCATCGTCTGGTGATCCAACACGGTGGCCGTATCGAAGCCGCGAATGGGGAAGACGGCGGTGCTCTCCTTGAAATCCGGCTGCCCGTTAAACGCTAAGTTTATGACGATAACAAACAAAACAATCCTGCTTGTGGATGACGACGCCAGTTTGCGTCGCGTACTCGCGCACCATCTGACGGAAGCCGGCTACCAGGTACTGACGGCAGAGGACGGCAAGGAGGGTCTGAAGGTGTTCACCGAAGAGCAGGTGGACATGGTGATCACGGATATTCAGATGCAGGAACTGAGTGGTCTGGAGTTGATGCGCCGCATTAGTGTCATCAGCCCAGACGTCGTCGTGCTGGTGATTACAGCCTATGGCTCGATTGAAACGGCTGTCGAAGCGATGAAGCTCGGGGCTTACGATTACATCACCAAGCCCTTCAACCGGGAAGAATTCCTGCTCACCGTCTCGAAAGGGCTTCAGTACACGGCGCTAGTGCGCGAGAACCGCTCTCTTAAGCAGTTTATCGAGAGCCGCTTCTCGCTCGACAATATTATCGGCAATTCCAGCGCAATGCAGCGCGTTTTCAAGCTGGTGGAAAAAGTGGCGCCCACTGATCTTGCTGTGCTCATCACCGGCGAAAGCGGGACGGGAAAGGAATTGATTGCCAAGGCGATTCATCAACACAGTGCGAGGCGCAATGGTCCCTTCGCGGCCATCAACTGCGGCGCGATTCCCGAAGGTCTCCTTGAGTCCGAACTCTTCGGCCATCGCAAGGGAGCATTCACCGGCGCTTACGCCAACGCGCGCGGCAAGCTCGAGGCGGCGGATAAAGGGACAGTGCTGCTGGATGAGATTGGCGAATTGCCGCTGATGTTGCAGGTCAAACTGCTGCGTGTGCTTGAAGGTAACGAATTCAATCGCGTGGGTGAAACCGAAACGCGTCGCGTGGATGTGCGATTCCTGGCCACCACCAACCGTGACCTGTCTAAAATGGCGGCTGACGGGCGCTTCCGTGAAGACCTTTTCTTCCGCCTCAAAGTCGTTCCAGTTCATCTGCCGTCATTGCGCGAGCGACGCGAGGACATCCCGCTGTTGGCGGATTACTTTCTAAAAGAGATTCGGCAACGCTACCGACGGCCGGGCCTCTGCTTCGAGAAGGACGTCTTCCGCTACTTTCAGACTTACGCCTGGCCTGGCAATGTGCGCGAATTGAAACACACGGTTGAGCGGATGGCGGTGATCGCAGAAAAAGACATGCTTGGCAAGGCCGACCTACCTGAGAATCTGACCGCGACGACCGGCAGCGCCGCCAATGTTCTCATCCAGCTTCCTGATGACGGTATTGATCTGGATGAGGTCGAGCGCGAGATTCTGCGCCAGGCGCTTGAGAAATGTGGCGGGAATCAAACGCGAACTGCGCAATACCTCAATATTACACGGAGCGCCCTCATCTATCGGATGCAGAAGTACGCTTTGCAGCAAGCGGAAACGCCCAACACCGGTGAGTCTATCACCTGACGACGAGACGCCCTCTTCTGACCGAAAATAGACTTTCCTGCTGGCGATTAACGGACGGAATTACGAGGTTCTTGCGCTCCACATCGACTTCCCCGTTATCCACTCCGCGGAACGTTGATAATATCTGTCACCTTGGTCCATTCGCTTCTTCTCACACCCTCCAGAAACAAACCAGACTCGTGTATCGTTCTTCAGCCGTAGTGCCTGCTCTTTGACCAATCTGTGAGTAGTGGCATTTCATTCTGAAACAGATATTGAGTCTCAACAGAGTCGCGCCACAAGAGCGCCAAACTCGTCAGCAAGCCGTCTGGCCTTCGCCGTTGACAGATCGCCCGTGATCGCAGCCTCGGCGCAGGTGGCAAGGTGTTCGCGAAGCATATCGCCTTGCACACGCCGGAGCGCGGCGACGACGGCGCTGATCTGATGCACGACCTCCACGCAACTTCTCTCGTTCTCAATCATCTGTTGCAATCCGCGCACCTGCCCCTCAATCCGTTTCAGGCGCGGTAATTGCATGATGTGGGTAGCGGGCGATTGTTTTCGCCCGTTCCTGGAGAGTTTCTTCAAGCTTGCTGCCTCCTTTCTGTCAAGGGGGTTAGCGGATGGCGGTGATTTCAGCCCGTCTGAAAAGCCGCCTACCGAATGGCGGGGTGATTCAAGCCACCCCGCCATTCTCCCAACTACCCAAACTAGTGGGCTCGGGCCTGTTTGTAAATAGACAGCGCATGTCTGTTTACAAACGACAGAATCAAGGACGATGAAGCTGACTGCTGGGCTATAGATTCTGAGCTGAGCTGATGATCTGCCTATTAACAGCCAATCGAGTGTTTGTTAGTAGCCCATCTGACTAGTCCGCCTGGTTCAGTCACTAACCTCCCCACTTCATCATCAGACATACCGGCTCTTTGTCCAAGAGGGCAAGTCCAAGCGACGCTTCGACTTAGTAGCGCTGAGAGCAAGGCGCCTCAACGCGCGCTTTGAGAGTGCGGCTGTGGTCTTCCAATTGCACCGTTATTGAGTGCAGATGCGCGAACCTACTGGTTGGCGGTGTCCGGAGGTGGGAAAAACGTGCGGAGAGTGCGGAAGGTTGTTTTGCAGGTGGGAGGAGGAGTTTATGCGAGCTGGAAAGCGAATGATGTTGGCGTTGATCGTCCTCGGGCTAGCGCTGCCACCCGTTTCGTTCGCTCACGGCGATGAGGACCACGGGGACAAAAAGAAGGCGGTTGCGGCCGGGCCGGGAATGATTGCGCGCACCGCGCGTGTGGGAGATTACGAGGTGATGGTCAAGCATCCTGTGCTTGAGCCACTGCACGAACATGCGGCACGCATTTTCGTCACTCGCTACGCGACCAACGAACCCATCAAAGATGCAGTGGTCAGTCTGGTGATCGCGTTCAAGAGGACAGAGCCGGTCAAGGTGGCAGCGAAAGCTTCGGCGCGTCCGGGCGAGTATGAAGCAAACCTGCCGCCACTCGATGCCGGAACTTACAACCTCTCGGCGATGATCGACGTTGGCGAGGCGAACTGGACGGCCAATTACGGCGAGGTTGCAGTCGAGAGGCCCAAACCAACGGCGGAGAGCAGTGCCTGGGATGAGGCGAAAAGTGCCTGGCTGTTGGCGCTGGGGCTGCTGATGCTGTTGAGCGCGACCGGGTTTCTTGCCTGGCGTCGTCGGGTAGTACGACAGCCGCAGGGGTAAGTTGTCATGGCGTCTTTTCCCACCGGAGCGGTGTTCTTGAACGGGAAGCGGCAATCGTCGTTATGAGTAAGAACCTAATTCACCGACTGCGCGCACTGGCTGGCGCAACATTGTTCGTGACGCTGAGCACGGGAGGAAACATCACGCGCGCGCAGAATCCGTCTCAACCTGTCACTCCTCCGGTGCAACAACCGTCGGCTCCGCGCATTCCGGCAACCACTGAGACAACTCCGAATTTGCAACTCACTTCGCGCCAGTTGGTCGGCCCGGCGGGCTCAACCGTCGAGCAACTGTCCAGGAATGGTTTTGAGCGCAACCGCGATCTGCTCGCCGCACGCCAGACACTGGCGATTGCGCGGGGGCGGCTGATTCAAGCGGGATTACGGCCCAATCCCAGTATTGATCTCGAGCAGACCAGCGATTATCTGACAGGGCGGTCAGGCGAACGCAACACCACCGTCGGAGTCACGCAGGCTTTTGAACTCGGCGGCAAGCGCACCAAGCGGGTCGCCGTGGCGCAGCTAGAGTACGACCGCGCAGTGGCCGATGTCCGCGGATTGGAGCGTCAACTAGCCACCGAGATTCGCACGGCGTATGCGCAGGCATTGGCCGCCGCCCGCCAACTCGACACCGCCGAGCAGTTGATCGGACTCGATCAGGAGTTGTACCGCGTAACCGAGGCGCGGTTGAAGGAGGGAGACGTTGCGCCGCTCGACGTCAACCTCGTGCGCGTCGAGCTGGACCGACTGCGCGCCCAGGCGGTGCAGTCGCGCACCGATCTCGAAGCGCAGTTGATCACCATCCGGGCGCTTACAGGTTCCGAAATGTCTGAATCACTGACTCTGGCGCTGGTGACAGACCGGCCACCGTTGCTTGATCTGACGCTTGAGGCCGCCGTCGACACAGCGTTGCGCGAGCGCGCTGATTTGCAGGCCGCGCGGATTGCCGAAGAACTAGGCGATGCGCGCATCACTTTGGCCCAGTCGCAGCGCACGCCGAATGTCGCGGCCACTGTGCGCTATTCGCAGTCGCGGTCAGTCTTTGAAAACACGCCGGTGGGAACTTTGAACGACGTTGATCGGCTGCTCACCGCCGGCGTCTCGATTGAGATTCCTGTGCGCAACCGCCATCAGGGCGAGATTGCCGCAGCCGTGGGCGAGAAGGAGCAGGCGAAATATCGTCGCGAGTTCGTCGAGGCGATAGTCAAGCGCGACGTGGCGCTGGCCTTCAACCGTTACCGTGGAGCAACGCAATCGCTGTCGATTTACGGCAATCAAGTGTTGCCGCGCGCGGAGGAGAACCTGCGCATGATCCGCGCCGCTTATAACCTCGGCGAACTGCAAGTGCTCGATGTGGTCGCTGAGCAGCGGCGGCTGATTGAAAGCCAGACGCAGTACAACGTTGCGCTGCGCGACTACTACGTGAGCCTGGCCGAACTAGAACGCGCCATTGGAGCGCCGCTCCCGGCTTCGGCCTTTTCGTCTACTCCGGTGACGGCCTCGACCCAAGGCGCCGCGCCGGTCGAACCGGACAAATTCTCCCGGAGCTTGATGGAACTGAAAAAAACATCCGGCTCCTTCAACGTCGGCAATCCGTCAGCGAATGTGCTGACCAAACCATAACCCTGATTCAGGCCAGGCAAGGCTTCGCCGGGCTGAGAGGAAGGATAAATTTTATGAAGAAGTTGATGTTGATCGCATTGGTGATCGGGCTGAATGCGCTTGGGGTAGCGTGCTCGGCGAACAAAGACGCGGCGAGTGAGGGCACCGGCTCGGCCTCCGCGCCAGCCTCACCCGCCGCCAACGTAGCGGCCAGCAAGAGTGATGATATTCCTGCAGCGGTGCATGCCGCGTTACCCAACGCACAATCAATCACCAAGCAGCACAAGGACCTGACGGACGCGCAGGCCGCCAGCATTGAGAAACAAAGCGGGCTGAAGCTCGATGACAAAGACCATCACTCCTATCTGTCGTTCGCCAACGAAGGCGGCGCACGCAAGCAGGTCGGTGCAGCGAGTTTGGTGAAAGCCAACGGGCACGAGGTGGTCGTTGTTTACGCGAGCGAAAACGGATCGCCGATGATCAAAGAAGTGCATGGCGAGAGTGGCGGAGTGCCGCACACCTTCCTCGATCAATTCAAGGGGAAAGGGCACGACAGCAAGCTACGTCTGGGGCAGGACATCAAGGCGCAGGGTGTGGATGAGGCAACCGCGCGCGCCTTGACCGATGCGATCCGCCTCGACGTGGTGACGATGCAGACGCTCTACGGCGCGGCGCATTCGCACTGACGAGAACGGAGTCTTGCACAGGGGGGGAGAAGCGTAACGGCGAAACTCGACAGGTTGTCGTAGCGCCTTGATTGGATATGAAGCATTTAGCCAACAATTATCGGGCAACGCTGCTCGCGCTCGCGCTGGGACTAAGCTTCATTCCCGCGCTTTGGTTTTGGCAATCAGCCATGGCGCACGGGGACGAGGATCACGGCGACAAAGCCGCTCAGCCTGGCGATTTGCAGGCCCCGAAGCCGCGCACCGCTGAGCGCACGATCCAGACGGCTGAGGGGCAGTTTCGTGTGCGGTTGCGACAATCACCCGCCGACCCCCGTGATGGAGAGGACGTGCAGTTTGAAGCCGCGTTCACCGAGCGCGTCGAGGGTGGTTTCGGAAGCGGAGATCAGCCGATTGCCGACGCCAAAGTGTCGGCGCGCATCACACGCGCCGACGGCAAGACCGTGGTTGCACAGAATCTCGCGGCGCACGCCGAGGAACAGCCGGGAGCTTATGGCGTTCACTACTCGTTCCAGGAGCGTGGCGATTACAAGGTAATCTTCGCAGCGCGCACTGCGGATAACCGACAAGTTGAGGCCGATTTCCCCGTCGCGGTTACTTCGGCCCCAGCTAACCGGCTCTTCTGGCTGGCAATGGCGGGGCTGCTGCTGGCGGCAGGCTTTGCGGCGTTGACCGCATATTGGACTGACCGGCGCTCTGCCATCTCCACCGGTTTGGCCGCGCGTCGCACATTGCCGATAACGGTGGGGGCGCTGATTTTCTTTGTCATTGGGACGATGGCGCTCGCCTACTTCAAGCCGCCGCGCGAACGACGAGCGGCGGCCGCGATGCCCTCGGGCGGCGGGGAAGCGGGTGAGCAATCGGCAACCGGCGACCCGGCGCTTGGCGGCTCTGGTGCGGTGCTGACCATCTCGAAAGAGTCGCAGCTTCTCTTCGGCATTCGGACAGAGGTGGTTGGCGAGCAGCAGATTGCCAGCGGCCTAAAGGTCACCGGCACTGTCACGGCCCCGGCGAACGCGAAGGCGCAAATTTCGCCGCCGGTCGCTGGGCGTGTGACGCTCGATTCCCGGCTAAGGGTCGGCTCCGTGGTCGCACGCAGCCAGCAGATCGGCACGGTACAGCAGGTACTCGGCGCGCCGGACGTGGCCAATCTTGAAGCACAGCGTACCGCCCTGCGCACTCAACAGCTTCAGCAGCAGGCCAACGCGCAACAGGCGCGCACACGGTTGAGCGCGGCGCGGATCGAACTGGAGCGGGCGCGCAACCTTGTCGAAGTCGGCGCGGTGCCCAAGCGCCGTTTACAAGATGCCGAAACCGCCTACCAGCTTGCCGAGCAGGAGGCCTCCGCTTCCGAAGCTCAGGCAAAGGTGGCTGAGGCCGCGATTGCCCGCGTCGAACCAACGCGCAACTATCCGCTGCTGGCACCCGTGTCGGGCGTGATCAGCAAGCTCAATGTCACAACCGGTCAGCAAGTCGAGGCCGGGGCCGACCTCGCCGAACTCACCGACCTCGCGCGCGTCTGGCTACAGGCGGCGGTCTTCGAGAAAGACCTGCCCACCGTGCGTGGCGCTCAGCGCGCCACCTTCAACCTCGCCGGATACCCCGGTGAGGTATTTCGGATCGGCGGGATGAGTCCCAACCGGCTGGTCTCGGTGGGCACGACAGTTGACCCGGCGAC
>JBDTUW010000096.1:0-9408 GCA_040007555.1 Acidobacteriota bacterium
ATATCGTCTTCCTGGATCCCGGGCGCGGGGCCGGGCTCAGCACCTCTGGGAGCGGAGCCGGCTGCTCGGGGGGCGTCATCGCCGCGGGAGCCGATAAATTGCATATCGGTCGCGTGCACCTTTAAGGACGTTCGCTTGTTGCCATCCCGGTCCGTATACTCTTCCTGACGGAGGCGGCCTTCCAGGTAGACCTGCCGGCCCTTTGAAAGGTACTGATTTGCCAGTTCCGCCTGTTTCCCCCAGATCGATACCCTGAACCAGGTTGTGATATCGGTGGCCTCGCCTGCCTGATCCTTGCGCTTCTCCGACGTCGCGACATTGATATCGCAAACCGCCGTGCCCTGAGGGGTATATCGGAGTTCGGGGTCCTTCCCCAGATGCCCGACGATGATGATTTTATTGAAGGATGACATTTTGCTTTGCTCCAGTCTTAAGTGGTTTTCGTAATCGTCCAGTGATCTGTTTTCGCAGATTCTAGACCGCAAAGGACGTTTGTCAAATGACGAGGAGCGCGCGCTCGAAAACACTTTAGTTTCCCGGGGGAGGTGGTTCCGGCTTCGCCTGCCGCTGGATCGCCGCCTTGATCTCCCTCAGACTGCGATTGATTTCGGCTAATTGCGCATTCGATTGCCCCGTAGTCTCCTCCAACTGCGCAAGTCGCTTGACAACACCCGTCAGATTATTATGTTGTAAAGTGTCGGTCTGATTCAGGCGGTCCTGGAGCGAAGAAAGAATTTTTCCTGAGGTTTCCGAGTTTTCCGCGACTCGATTGACAACCTGGTAGGACGAAGCCTGATTCTTATCCAACGTTTCCTGCAGGTCCCGAATTTGCCGCTGGAGTACCACTATTTCTCCCTGCAAACGGATAATCAGGTCCCTGTCGCTTGTCGCCGCCGGAGATGCCGCGCCCAGCAACAGTAGAACCAGGAAAGCACCCAGCATGGCTCTCGTTCTATTCATAAGTCTTCCTTTCAGTTGGTTCAAACCGCATCCAAAAGCGCGGAGGCAGGCGCTTCTCGCTCATTTTAGCCCCATTCTGGAAGATTCGGTGACAAAAATCTTCCGAGCCTCGCCGTGCACATCCCCCATTCTCATCACGCCAATATGCTGAAGCTCCTGATTATCAATAATTTGGCTTTGGTCGATCATCTTCAGATCGAGTTCGGCGCCGGTCTCAATGTGCTCACCGGCGAGACTGGGTCAGGTAAATCCATCATCATCGATGCTGTCGAACTGCTCCTCGGCGGACGAGCCTCCCAGGAAGCAATCCGGAGCGGCGCCGACCGGGCCTCGGTTGAGGGCGTCTTTTCCGCCACCGGGAACTCACCTTTACTCGAGCTTCTGGACGAGGCTGGAATCGATCTAAATGACGGTGAAATCATCATCAGACGAGAGATTGGCACAACTGGAAGGGGCCGCATCTTCGTCAATGGCCACCCGTCGCCAGCTGCGCTTCTACGGTCAGTTCAACCGCACCTTCTGGATCTCCATGGCCAGGGCGACCAACAGAGCCTCGCCCTAGCGTCCGTTCACCTCCTGTTGCTCGATCAATTTGCTGAGGGCATACCTCAACGAGCATTAGTAGAAGGTATTTATCGTGACATTGCTGAGAAGCTGGATGATCTTGAAAGACTCTCAGGGTCTGAATCCGCGCGGATCCAGGAGATGGATGTCGTCCATCACCAGATCGCTGAGATCGAGGCTGCGTCAATCCAGCCAGAAGAGGATGCCGCCCTTGAGGCAGAGCTAACGCTGCTGGCCAACGCCGATCGCCTCGCGCGCATTTGTGGTGAATCCTACAGTCGACTCTACGAAGAGGAGCACGCGGTCCTGGCGAGTCTCGGCACCCTTAGCCGCCGCATGGAAGAACTTGTTCTCCTCGACGTTCGCTTTCAGACCCATCTTGATCAACTCAAGAACTCAAGATTTACTCTCGAGGAGATAGCCTTCTTTCTCAGAGATTATATCAGTGATATTCAAGTATCACCCGAGCGTTTGACAGTGGTTGAGGAGCGCCTTGGTTTACTCGAGCGCTTGAAGAGGAAATATGGTGGAAATCTCGCTAACATTACACAAAAGCTGGAGAGCCTGAAGCATCGAGCCGAGACGCTCTCGAGCAGTGAGGAAGCGGTGGCAAGTCACATTGCGTCCCTCGCCCGCTTGATCGACGAGCATGAATCTGCTGCATCAACCCTTAGCACCGCTCGTCAATCGAGGGCTCCTGAATTTCAGAAACAGATGGTCGATGAACTGGCCAACGTGGCCCTCGAGAAGTCGCGTTTCGAGATTCGTTTCGCTGAAATCGACGCCACTGCCCTTCGCGCACGGTTGGAGCGGTTCGCCCTTCCGGCTCCGTCCGGGGGCAGACTCGGCAACGAGGTGGCTCAATTCTTTTTCTCAGCAAATCCTGGAGAGGATTTGCGACCCCTGAACCAGGTTGCCTCAGGTGGCGAGTTGTCACGGCTCATGCTCGTCATTAAGAACGTGGTCGCGCCAACCAATTTCCCCCGCACCCTGATCTTTGACGAGATTGACGCCGGAATCGGCGGTCGAGTCGCTGACGCCGTCGGGTTGAGGCTTAAGCGGCTGGCTGGCACCAACCAAGTGCTCTGCGTCACCCATCAGGCACAGATTGCTCGTTATGCCGATACCCACTTCCAGATCAGCAAGGAAGCCGCTGACGCCAGGACCACAACAAGAGCGACCGAACTCAACCACAATGGTAGGGTAGAGGAGCTTGCACGGATGCTCGCTGGCGCCGACGTCACGCCACTGGCTCGAAAGCACGCGCGAGAATTGCTGCGACGCGACTGATTACCCGGAAAATGAGTCATTCCAAGCAGTCAATAATTTTCGAAGGCTCACGCCTGATGTAATATGATGGCGATCGAGACCGCCCGAGCCTGCCCGGGCCTGCCCGAGCCGGATCGAGCCGGATCGAGCCGGATCGATATTGATCGCTCTCGAGGGATAGCACAGCGAAACCCGTATGAAGAAAGTCTATATCGAAACGCACGGATGCCAGATGAACGTACACGATACGGAGAAAGCCGTAAGTGTGCTCGCTGACGCCGGGTATCAGACGACCGTCAAACCCGCAGAGGCTGATTTGATCCTGCTCAACACCTGTATGGTGCGCGAGAAGGCCGCGCGCAAGGTTTTCAGTCGTATCGGTAATCTGAAGAGCGAGGTCCGCGCTTCCCGACCGGTTACGGCCGGCGCACCCGTTATTGGAGTGATGGGTTGCGTAGCGCAGGCTGAAGCGGGGAGGATATTCGATCTGAGTCGCGACGTACGACTAGTCATCGGGACGCAGTCAATTGGCAAACTTCCGGACCTTCTCTCGCAACTCGACTCCGGTTTTCCTCGCGCCATAGATGTCAGACTGTCGAAGGACGCGGATTTCCTTCAGGTCGACCCGCGGCGGCGGGACGGGAGCTTCGTCTCCTACATCAGCATCATTGAAGGCTGTAACAAGTTCTGCTCCTACTGCATCGTGCCATTCACTCGTGGAAGAGAACGTAGTCGCGACCCGCAAAGCATCCTGGAGGAGGCGATTGGGCTTGCTCAGGCAGGCTACAAAGAGGTTCAGCTTCTTGGGCAAAACGTCAATAGCTATAGGCTAAATGCCCCCGGAATAAGAGAAAGCTCCAATGACGCGCAAATCGTCAGAAGGGATACGTTCTCATTTGCGAACTTGCTGGAGCTCCTCGCTCGCGAGAGCGGATTGAGCAGGATTAAGTACACGACGTCATTTCCGAGGGACTTCACTCCCGAGATAATCGAGGTCATGGATCGGTACGAGAACCTTTGCGAATGGGTACATTTGCCGCCTCAATCGGGAAGCGACCGGATTCTTAGAGCGATGCGCCGCGGCTACAACCGTCTCGAGTATCTCGAGAAGATACGGATGATCAGGAATGGCGCGCGTGATTACTCGATCACTGGGGACATCATCATCGGATTCCCCGGGGAGACCGAGGCAGATTTCATTGAAACGCTGACTCTCGTCGCTGAGGTTGAGTTCGATGGATTGTACATTTTCAACTATTCACCGCGACCGCATACGCCAGCAGCCGCCTACGCTGATTCGGTTCCGGAAGCCGTCAAAGGGGAACGATTCGGTCGTCTGCAGGAATTGCAGGAGCGTATTCAGAAACGTAGGTTTGGCCGGTACATAAACCGTGAAGTGGAAGTTCTTGTTGAGAGCCTTAGCGCGCGGTCGGAGAATGACCATACTGGCCACACAAAATGCAATAAGGTAGTCAATTTTCCTAAAGCTGAGAGCAACTTAGGGGATGTAGTTAAGGTTCTAGTTAAGGAAAGCCGACCACACAGTCTATATGGTGAGTTGATCTCGAAACGGGCTGAAGTTCCAGTAGGTAATTGAACTAAGGAGGGATATGGAACGCGAAATGAAAATACGTGGTTTGCTGATGGACCCGTCTACCAACGCGCCGATCGTACTGTTGAAGGATGTCAACAGCGAGACGATGATTCCCATTTGGGTCGGGCCGTTTGAGGCCAATTCGATTGCCTCGGAGATCGAAAAGGTGGCGCCACAGCGACCAATGACGCATGACCTGCTGCGCAACGTGATCAACCAGTTTGGTGGGGAGGTCAAACGCGTCATAGTGACGGAGTTGAGGGAGAATACGTTCTATGCTGTGATTGAGATTGTGGTTGAGGCGAGGGCGATTCTGATTGATTCGCGCCCCAGCGACGCGATTGCGCTCGCGCTTCGCGTCGACTGCCCAATCTTTGTGCGTGAGGACGTCATCGAGAGCTCGCGCAAGACGGAGATGACCCGGGTCGAAGGCGAGGTCGAATCTGAGGATGATGTGGAATGGCCAGACGAGATCGATGATCCGGGCGAGTACAAGATGTAAATTGCAGATATTGCAAGAGTTGGCGGGGAGGGGGGAAGTGCCTGAAGTCGTTTAGTCTCCCTGGCCATACTCAACGTGGGCGAACGATCTTCGCACGGTTGGTCGCGACCAACTCAGCGGCTCTGACGGCAGAATTGACAATCGGGTGCAGGTAAACTACGATGCGGGCGCTGATTACGGCACCGTGCGAGGGTTCGTTCTGGGGGGTAGCAGCGAACCGCGTCAAGCTCTTTTCTCTGAGGTGGCCGTCCACAAACAACGGCGCCGATCTACCATTTTCTCGGAAAAATATCGCCGGAGGAGTCATTGCGAGGCTTAAGGATCGCTATCGCCAATCAGAAGGGTGGCGTGGGGAAAACCACGACGGCGATTAACCTGGCCGCAGCATTGGCGCGCAAAGGCAACCGTGTACTACTCGCCGACCTCGATCCGCAGGCCAATAGCACCATCTCCTTCCTCGATCCTGCAGAGATAGAACTGACGGTATACGAGATACTTACCGACAATACGCTGGCGCTCAAGGACGCAATTCTCAAGACCCCGGTGGAGAATCTCGATCTCCTCCCCGCGCGTATCAGTCTGGCGAAGATTGAGGGAAAGCTGGTTGGCGATTTTGAGGCGCCCTACAAGCTCAAGGACCGGCTTCATCCTGCACTGGTGGACTATGACGTGGTCGTCCTGGATACCCCACCAACTCTGGGAATGATAACTGTCAATGCGCTGGTGGCGTCGACGCATGTCATCATCCCGATTCAATCCTCGTATTTTGCGCTCGAAGGTACCGATGATCTTCTGGAGACGGTCGAGCGCATCAAGGCCAGGCCGAATCCCCAGCTCGATATACTGGGAGTTCTGGTTACGCTGCACGACCGTAGAACAACGCTTTCGAGAGACATTTACGGGCAGATCTGCCAGGTCTTCGGTGATAAGGTCTTCGAGACGACAATTTCCAAATCGGTCCGACTCGAGGAGAGTCCGGCCTATCGCGAATCGATCTTCACGTTCGCGCCAACGTCGAGCGGGGCGATCGAATACTCCAAACTCTGTGATGAGGTGATGAGCCGTGCCAGCTAAACGTGGACTTCCGTCGAACCTCAAAATGCGGCATGACCGGCATTATGTGGAGGAACTCGCCTCGGGCCGCGGCACTCCAATCGGCCGTATGATTCCGATCGAGCGCCTCGAACCGAACCCAAAGCAACCCCGCATCGAATTCGGCGATCTCACCGAACTGATCGCTTCGATAGTCGAGAAGGGAGTGTTGGAACCGCTGCTGGTGCGCCCCTCAGAGGTCGGCGGACGGTTCATGATCATTTCCGGTGAGCGCCGCTATCGAGCTGCCAAGGAGGCAGGCCTCCGCGAGTTGCCGTGCATCGAGATGGAAGTCGATGACCGCGCCGTGGCTGAGATCGCACTCATCGAGAACCTCCAGCGTAAGGATCTGACTGCCTTTGAAGAAGCCGAAGGATTGCTCATGCTCATCGAGCGCTTTGGCTACACCCACGAAGAAGTCGGAAAGAAGATAGGGAAATCGCGGTCATCAGTCACCGAAGCCCTCTCGATAGCCCTCCTGCCAGGAGACGTCAAGGATGAGTGTCGGCGCGCCGACATCGTATCTAAGTCATTGCTATTACAGGTAGTTCGGCAGCCTAATGCCGACTCGATGAAGTCGTTTCTCAAGCGAATTGTTGAGCACGGATTCAATCGTGATGAAGCTCGACAGGCGCGGACGAGGACGGCGCGCAAGGCACGTCCGGCCCCCTACGCATTTCGGTACAGTCAAGCGGCGCGTGAATTCGTGGTTGAGATCAAGTTCCGCCGGTCTGCGGTCAGTCGCGAGGAGTTAAGGGAAGCGCTCAACGAGGCGATTGGACACCTCGAAACCGGCGACTAGGCGTTTCACGCTTTTTTCTGAGTCTCATCATACTTCTTCTTGAGTCGCCGAGCCCACCGATCCAGATACGGGCGGAGCGGCTTGAAAGCCCTGTACCGCCAGCCGCCCTGTTGCTCACGCCAGACCCCGTGGTACTTCTCAACGTAGGTCCGCACCGCGCCTTCATACTGATGTTTCTTGATCCCGTGAGAGAAGGTCAGATAGTAGTGCTGCGCCTGTAGCGAAAGCACCAGTCCGACGAGGTTGGCACGGTAATTAAGTCGTGCGGCGAGGCGCTTGAAAAAACCGGTCTTCGGCAACAGGACGCCGAGTGCTACTTCGCACCAGGGCTGCGTCGTCCCCATCTTGGGATGATACAGGCCAGGCAACTCATTGAGGTTGATGCTCGGCAGAGTGAGACGGCTTTCAGGTGTGATGAAGTCAACGAGCACAAGGCGATTGAGTCCTCTGATATGTTCCCGCGGCACAGCGTCGATAGCTCCATTGATGATCTGGCTGGTTGCTCGCGGCGGCGCGATTGTCGCCTTGTTCTCGATCTTGATTGGCATGCACAAGTCTCCGGAAAATTAATGCTCAGACAAAACGGCATTCTAGCAGGTTGACCTTCTTTGGCGAAGTGAATCGCCGGCGTTTTCGCGGTCTCATTCCCCTTCGCTCGCGTTCTTCAAGAGGCCTTCGAGCGTCTCAACCCGGGTGCGAAGTTGTCTCAACTCCCGTTGCAGCGCGGGCAACTGCGCGAAGATCGCCGATGATCGCAGCCAGGAGCGGTTTTCAATTGCGGGATAGCCCGAAACGATCCGATCATCCGGCACGGAACTTGGGATCCCAGTCTGCGCGGTAGCGATTACGCGGTCGCCGATTTTGAGATGGCCGGCGGCACCTACCTGTCCGCCGAGAATTACCTGATTTCCTACCTGAGTGCTTCCTGCAAGGCCTACCTGAGCGCAGAGGAGGGTGTCTTCTCCTACGACTGAGCTATGACCAACCTGGACGAGATTATCGATTTTTGTTCCGCGACGAATGATGGTGGCGCCGATCGTTGCACGATCGATGACACTGCCGGCCCCGACTTCGACATCATCTTCGATAGTGACGGCGCCTGTCTGGGGAATCTTGTACCAGGAATTGTCGGATTCTTTGGCGTAGCCGAACCCATCGCTACCAATAACGACGCCGTTCTGAAGGATAACGCGTTTCCCAAGACGGCATCTTTCGCGGACGACACAATGGGAGTGAATAAGAGTGTCGTCGCCGATTTCGGTTTCCGGGTAGATCGTTGAGTGGGCGAGTATGGTGACGCGATCGCCGATTGTGACTTGGTCGCCGACGACGGCGAAGGGGCCGACGGTGACATCCGAGCCAAGGCGGGCAGTCGAAGAAATCTGCGCTAGGGGGTGAATGCCGTTCGGGTGGCGAACCGGCTGGTGAAAGAGTCCGAGGGCGCGCGCGAAGGTCAGGTATGGGTGCGCGGAGATAAGAGCGGAGAGGTGAGGTGGCATCTCAGCGTAATCCTTGAGAATGATCGCAGAGGCCAGAGTGGTCGCGAGGTAGCGAGTGTAGCGAGGATTGGAGAGAAAGGTTAAATGCCCTGTTTGTGCAGATTCAATCGGGGCAGCTCCAGTGATTTCGAGGTTAGGATCGCCCTTCATTTCGACAGCGAGGGCAACCGCGATCTGGCCCAATTTCATTGTTGACTCCCGGAAGATATGGTCATAGCATAGGTTGGCGTTCAACCTTAGTCTGATAACGCGCAACCATTTATCCGTCGTGAATAACGGAAAGATTGCGCGATGATTAGAGATGATTACGCGGTGAAAATAGGGAGTCAATAGAGTGCGCAGGGATTTGTCAAGCACGACTTTTCAGCCAGGGCAGCTCGTCGCCGAGTACCTTCGGTATCTGCGCGTTGAAAAGGGGCTCTCCGCCAATACGCTGAGTGCCTATCGCACCGATCTTGAGCGCTTTGCATCACTCGCGGAGACGCGCGGTCGAGATCTGCTCTCGCTCGACCGTGAGGAGATCGTCGCCATCATCGCAGAGGTCCGCGACAGTGGAGTGCAGGACACCTCCATCTCGCGATTCATATCCACACTCAGAGGATTTTACAAGTATCTGCTCTCCGAGGGGATTCGCACTCAGGACCCCACGAGTCTCCTTGAGACGCGCAAGGCGTGGCAAACCCTCCCTCGCGTAATCAGCCAGGAAGAGATGGAGCGTCTATTGAGACAGCCCTCCACTGCGGATGATCGAGGTGTACGTGACCGAGCCATTCTAGATCTTTTTTACGCGACGGGGATGCGGGTTTCCGAATTAGTGGGTCTTGATCTGAAGGATGTCGACTGGGAGACTGGAGCGGTCAATTGCTATGGAAAGGGAAGTAAGCATCGCCGAATTCCCGTCGGACGCGTCGCACTCGAGTCGCTCAGGGTCTATCTGCCGGCGCGGCATCGCCTGCTCGCTGGCCGTACTTCGCATCATCTTTTTGTCGAGCGAGGCGGGGGGAGACTGACGCGGCAAGGCCTTTGGAAAATGGTCAAACAGTACGGAAAAGCGGCCGGTATCGACTACATCACACCCCACATGCTTCGTCACAGTTTTGCGACTGTTTTACTCGAACACGGGGCC
>JBDTUW010000097.1:0-9373 GCA_040007555.1 Acidobacteriota bacterium
GAGCCGTGCGACATGTGCGTGTGATCGATGGAATGCATTGCCTGTGAAACTGGATGTCCACGGGAAACCAACCACCGTCTCATGAAGCTTATTTCGTCCGACTGCGACCTGCTGATTCGAGCACCCAGCGACCTCACATCCTTGTTCTCAGTATGTGATTCGATGAGCGCAGTCATCTCAACCGCCTGAGCATGATGCATGATCATACCTTGCATGAACTGCACATTTGCTGGGGATGTTGGCGGCAGTTTAGCCCTCGTTGTGGAGGGAAGAGAACGCGTCGGCTTTCCCGGCGCTCCGGGTTGGACCACAACCGGTGTCGATGGCGCTGTCTGCTGTGCGCAGACGCGGAAAGAGAACTCACTGGCTTCGGTACTTCCTGCGGCAAGCGTTAAGAAGCACACCGCGACGTTCGATACCGCCCGAATCTCCCTGGTGCACCTAACATAGACAGATCTCAGGAGCCGAAAGTATCTAAACATTGTGGGCATTGTGGGGCTCACATTATCACGCCATCACCATACTCAGAAGGGGTCCGGTGAAGCTACGACATGACGAAACCGGCTGATGGGGCAAATAGGCTGTCATTCGATTAGCGACCTTGCAAAAGCCCTGCTTAAAACCACGGATCGAGCGATCAGCGCCAGCGCGATAATCGCCGAAATTGCGCTCACATATTGTCCCCAACGCTCGGCCCAACCGGGCGTCAACTCGATCTTCACACGGTGATCGCCCTCCGGCGCAATTACATCCAACAAACCACCATTAGTCGCAGCCCTCGTCTCTAAATCACTGCCGTCCTCAACGCGCGCGCGCCAGCCTGGAAAGTAAAGCTGCTTGATGCGTAAGGTGGCGCCCGTGGCGCTGCTCACACGCAAACCGATACTTCTCGGTAGCCATCTTTCGACCGTCACATCGGCGCTACCTTCAATGACACTCACCTGATCAAACTGCGTTGCCTTTCCCAGTTCGCCCAGCAAGCGATAGAAAGCGTCGCGCTCGGCCCAACGAGGCCTATACTCCGGAGCATCCTGATTGTTTTCGATCAATTCCTCCAGGTTAGCCCGCGTCACTGGATGCACGATGTATTCGCGCCAGACCGACACCGGATATATCAACATCCACACTGTAACTGGGAGGGCAATGACCCATCGAAGTGCCGCCGAGCGAGGTGAGGTTGTTTGTCTTGGCGAAGCCATGGCAAACGCAATCAACGCAGCGCTCGCCACGCACAAGATGGTGTTGAAGCGGAACGGGAATTGGACTGTTTGCAATACCGGCAACAGTTTCCAGACCGGTTTGCTGAGCGGCGTCATCATCACGACTGCGCCAACGACCACGGCGGCCCAAAACGCACGTTCGCGGCGTACCATTTCATTCGGTTGCTTTCCGGCGGCGAAGTAAGCGCTACCGGCTGCGCACGACATACTGATTACCATCCATGACAAGTAGGTGGGAAGTCCACGAGCAAAGAGGCTGGTCAGCACGAACCAGTTTTCAAAATAGAGCTCAGGCCTGCTCATCTCCTGCATTGAAACGAACTCGCGCATAGTCCACGCTGGCAGCAGATAGATTGCAGCCAAGCCAATGCCTAAAGTCAGTGCAGCCACAACTCTGCCTGTCGATCTGATTCGACTGCCCTTCTCCGCCGGGATGATGACGTAGAGAATCGGCACGGGGGAGAAGATAAGCGCCGTGGGAAGGTGACTGACAATGAGTAGCGCGTAACTCAAGGCCAACCCTGCGACAGAAAACCGTTCGCCGCTCCTGAGCCTGTGAGCCAAGAACAAAATGAGCGGGAGCCAGACGAAGGCCCAGAATTCGGTAAATGCGCCGCGCAGGTAAAGATCGATCGCGAGGTGATACGGCATCACGAGGTAGACGAGTGACGCAATGAGCGCGGGCTTGCGTGGGACGATCCGGCAAAGCCACAGGTAAGCAAACCAGCCGGAAGCGATCAAGGCTAGTGTCGCGGATGCCCCAAGTTGTCGCAACCCGTGCGCATCGCCTGGAAAGAAAGGCTTGAAGAGGCTCGTCGCAAAGTAGGGCCCGGGCTGATAAAAGAAGAGCGCTGGGCTGCCTAGCCCTCTGTTCAGCCCGAGCAGCCACCGCGGGTAAAGCTCACCCGCCCACAACTGGCTTGCGAAATTCGAATACCAGAGCGTGTGTACCCATCCGTCATGATTGTGGACGGGGAAGCCGTAGATCAGAGCCGGGAGAGTCAGGATAATCCCGGCAATGGCGATCCCGAGCCAACTGAAATGATTCTTCTTGTCCATAACAAAGACACGTCACTTTGCGGATACCTATGGAAGTCGGCGAGCCCAGGCTCAGCGATGCGCGCGGACGACATAGCGAAAGGGCCGTAGGGGCGGGGCTTGTCCCCGTCCGTTGTGTAGCGGCTTCGGAAGCGCGGGCAGGGACAAGACAAGACAAGCCCTGCCCCTACGGTCCCTTCCACGCGGTTGTATCAAATCGCGAGTCAAATAACTCCCCCCTTGAAGAGTGTCCGTCCTGAAACCATTGACCCGAACGTCGCCCCTTTCCGAAACACTGAACAATTACTCAACAATCTCGCGCCGAATGCCTGGCAAGGCCTCACTCTGAAGTAAGACTTTGCAGCTGAGTGGCGAGAGTGACTCAATCGCTCAGGCACACTGGCAGTGTACTCCCCTTCCTGACGTGGATTGCCTGGCTTTCGCGGCACCATCGTGTTTGGATACGGTCGTCCGCTCTCATACAGAATTACAATTGTCTCGCAGAAGCATTTCATCTCGAATGGCATCGCAGAATCAGAGCCGACTCGGATTCGTCGGTGGAGAGGGTTGCAAGGAATGGCGAAGCGTCCCATCAAACATTTGCGCTGGTATATCGCGATTTTGTTGAGCCTTGCATCCGAGCTGAACTATATGGATCGGGCAACGCTTTCGGTCGTCAAGGAGCAGATGCAAAAAGCGCTGCACTTTGATGACAAAGGCTATGCGATTGTCGGTGCCACATTCTTGTGGGTGTACGCTTTCGCTTATTTGGCGGTCGGATGGATCGTTGACCGAATCGGTTCGCGCAAGAGCATGTTGCTGTTCGTTTCAGGCTGGTCGATTGCGAACATGTTGCATGCCTTTACCACAGGTGTCACCAGCTTAGCGATTTTTCGCGGAATGCTGGCGACGATGGAGCCAGGGAGTTTTCCAGCCGGCATGAAGGCCGTGTCCGAATGGTTTCCGATGCGTGAACGGGCTTTGGCAACCGGCATTTTTATCGCGGGAACCTCGTTGGGAACGACAATGGCCATTCCAATTGCCAACGTCATTGCCCACCAGCTTGGCTGGCAGGCCGCGTTTGTCGCGACGGGATTCGTTGGATTGCTATGGGTTTTGGTTTGGTATCTGGTGTACCAAACACCAGAGCATCATTCGTTGCTCTCTGACAAGGAAAGGCAGTTGATTCTTGCTGGCAGAGACCTGGAGAATCGGGAATCGAAGGAGATTGTCTCACTTTGGCGACTTGTCCAAATGAGAGAAACATGGGGCTGTGTACTGGCTCGGGTATGTACTGATCCGATTTCCTATTTCCTGAGCTTCTGGGGACCCAGCTATATTCGGACAAAGGGCGGTTATGTTGCCGATCATTTCACCGAGTTTGCCTGGATTCCCTTTGCGGCCATGATGCTTGGGTACCTGTTCAGCGGTGCCATGCCGAGGTGGCTGATGGCTCGTGGATGGGAACTCAGCGCCGCTCGAAAAACGACCACTGTGTGCGTGTCGCTTTCCGTGCTTGTCCTGTGGCAAGTCTTGATCCAGGTTCAATCACCGGAAATTGCGCTGGTGATTTTTGCGGCAGTCTGTTTTGGGCATGGGGCCTGGGGAAATATGGCGTTTCCGGCGGAGGTCTTTTCAAAGCATACGGTAGGGACGGTGACTGGACTGGGTGGATTCCTGGGTGCCATTGTTGGCGGATTTCTGCAGCTTTGGATTGGATCTCTGACCGCAGCGAATGGAAAGCTCACTGAGAAGGAGTATGCGATCATCTTCTCTGTGTGCTCTGTCGCCTATTTGACAGCAATCATCGGAGTCCATCTGCTTATCGGCAGGTTGGGCGTCATTCGCGAAATAAAGCCACGCAGCGTTCGCGTGACCTAAGGTGCGAGGGAGTTTTTTCTTGCTCAAAGTGGCGAGCAAGCGGTCGCCTGCCGGCCAAGAGGCCTGCGCGGAAGCACAACTCGTCGAATGCGGCTGGACTTGTTCGCCCCGCTCGTTCGTGGTGACAGTTCAAACGATGCGACGTTTTTCTCGCTTCGCCGGGGCGTCGGCGGCCTTGCGGGCGACACCGCCAATCACATCCAACGCGCGGGACGCACTCTTCGAATAAACTGCCTCCAAAGCATCCAGAAATCGTTCGTCGCCGCGCCAGAACGGGAAATTGCCTAGCCGCTTGGGCAGCGCCGCAGCCACGCTCGGCAGCCGCACTTCACCGAGTAAATCCTCCGACAGCGCGGCGCCCAACCAGAAGACGGTGGCATCGCTGGCCAATGGTTCCGGTGGGAGAGGCGGCTCTTTTTCTTTCGCAGGGATTGCGGCATTGCGTCTTGCAGGCTCGGCGCCAAGCAATTTGACGAACTCCTCGCGTCCCTTGCCGCGCAGCTTAAAGAGCAGGAACGTGTCACGATCAAACTCTTCGCCGATCAGGTAATAGACCGCAGCGATGTGTTTACAGGGATTCGACCAGTCGGGGCACGAGCATTCCGTTTCAAGGTCGCGGAGCTTTGTGGGAAACAGCGATAAGCCCGCGTCCTTGAAAGCCGCCTCGATTTCCTGCGGCATTTCGCCCGCCAGCAGCTTGGCCGCAAAGATGGCCTGCGTCGAAAGTGTCCTCGCCAGTTTATGCCAGTCTGATTCGCTGAGCGGTTTCAGGCCGATGGTGATCTTGTACGGCTGAGGGCGTGATCCCTGCACTTTCGCTTTTACCTGGCCTTCCGTGATGTCGATCGACAGGACCTGGCCACGACGGGCATAGGAACGGCCGCGACCTAGCCGTGCGCCGATGCTGAAGCTTTCGAGCACGCCGATCCAGCGTTTGGCCCACCAGCTTTCGCCGAATACCCCACGCTTGGATTGCGCTTTGATCCCGCCTTTGGCTTCGATCCTCGGTCGGTAATCGTAGGACCCGCCCCAAAAGTTGTACCGGTCTAGCCTCGTTTTGCCGCGTCTGCGCATCGTGTTTGCTCCCCTTGTTTAGCCCATGCCTTTGCGCCATAGCAGGTACGCTTCGATCCATTCGAATCCCTTCGGGTAAGGTTTGACCCATTCCAGGGAATTGACGTCGATGCGGTGCCGTTTGCCACCGCGTTGACAGACTGCGTACAGGCCATGGCCTTCTTCCGGCCACGCGAAGGCGACGACCTCGACCGCTTCGCCGATGACCTTTGCGCTAAACGGCAGGTCAACATTCTCTTCGATCATCGTCAACAGGCCGCCGTGCTGTTCATCGTCTCCGTAACAATCGGCGATCGCTTCTTCGATCAATTCCCAGAGATGCGCCTGCCCTTTTCTCCTTTCAGCCATCATGACTCCCTTTTGTGCGGTCTATTCACCGACGGCGTCCTGCCGCAGTGCGAAGAGTTCCTTCAACTGTATGGTCGAAAGCTCGGTCAGCCAGCCTTCGCCGGTGCCGACGATGCTGTCGGCCAGTGACTGTTTGCTTTCGATCATCTCGTCGATCTTCTCCTCCAGCGTTCCAGCGCAGAGGAATTTATGCACCTGTACACTGCGCGTCTGGCCAATCCGGAAGGCGCGGTCGGTCGCCTGATTCTCAACCGCAGGGTTCCACCAACGGTCGAAGTGAAAGACGTGATTGGCGGCAGTCAGATTCAATCCCGTGCCGCCCGCCTTCAGCGAAAGCACAAACAGGCGTGGGCCATCTTGACTGGCTCCGTTGCCAGACTGGAAGCGTTCGACCATCTGATCGCGGTTCTTTCTTGATACCGCGCCGTGCAGGAAGATCACTTCCTGGCCGAACGTTTGCTGCAGATGTCTTTGAGTGATTGCGCCCATCTCGGCGAACTGCGAGAAGATCAGCGCGCGTTCGCCTGCGGCCATTACCTCCTCCAGCATTTCGGTCAAGCGTGCCAGCTTGCCTGAACGACCTGCGATCGCTGAGTTGTCCCCGAGGAATTGGGCCGGATGATTGCAGACCTGTTTAAGTTTCGAAAGCGTCGCCAGCACGATCCCCTTGCGCTGGATGCCCTTGGTCTTGTCGAGCGATCGGCTGGCGTCGCGGACGACCGCTTCATAGAGCGACGCCTGCTCTTTGGTCAGAGTACAATAGACCTTCATCTCCATCTTGTCGGGCAGGTCAGCGATGATGGACTTGTCAGTCTTCAACCGGCGCAGAATGAAAGGCCCGGTCAGGCGTTTTAAGCGTTCGGTTGCCTCCAGGTTGCGCTGTGTCTGAATCGGAAGAAAGAAATTACGTTTAAATTCGGCCTGTGTTCCCAGCCAACCGGGGTTGAGGAATTCCATAATCGCCCACAAATCGCCGACGTTGTTTTCGACCGGCGTGCCAGTGAGAGCAATGCGGTAATCGGAGCTGAGTGCACGCGCCGCCTTCGATTGCCTGGCTTCGGGATTCTTGATGTTCTGAGCTTCGTCGAGGATCACGCCTGACCAATCCACCCCGCCCAGGACGCCAATGTCGCGTTGAAGCAGCGAATAACTCGAAATAACCATCGCCTGCTTCTCCGCTTCTTTCTTGAAAGCGGCGCCTTTCGCCCGCGTGACGCCGTGATGCGCCAGGACAGGCAGATCGGGCGTGAAGCGCGCGGCCTCTTTCTGCCAGTTGCCGATGACGGAGGTCGGGCAGACCAGCAGCACGGGTCGCGTCCGATTCTGACGCCATTCGCGTTCGATCAATGCCAGGGTCTGCACGGTCTTACCCAAGCCCATATCGTCGGCCAGGCAAGCACCAAATCCCCACTCCTTCAGGAATCCCAGCCACGAATAGCCGCGCACCTGATAGGGTCGCAGCGTGCCCTGGAATTCTGCCGGCACGTCCAACTCCACCGGCGTGCGTCGCCCGTCGAGCTGCGCCAGCCAATCGGCGATCCACCCATCGGCGATGACGCCCTCGACATCGAGACCGCCTGGCACCTTGGCCTTTCCCATCGCTATCCGGGCCACGTCGCGAAGCGTGACGCTGGATGTAACCTTTCCCTTCCAGAAATCGAGTGCGGCTTGAATCTCCTGAGCGTTGAGTTCCACCCACTGGCCGCGCAGCCTGACGAGCGGCTCCTTGAGCCTGGCTAACGCCTCGAGCTCTTTGAGCGACAGGGTCTGGCCGCCGAGCGCTACCTCCCAGTCGAACTGGACGAGTTGATCCAGCGACAGTCCGCCGCCGCCTTTCATTTTGGGGCTCTTCACATTGGCGCGCGCGCTTAAGCGGAGCTTGGTTCCCTTGCGAGTCCACCAGGCGGGCAGCATGACGCCAAAACCCGCCTGTTCCAAAAGCAATGCTTCTCTGGCGAGGAATTCGTGTGCGCCGACGGAGTTCAAATAGTACCCGCCTGGCGCGGCCGACTTCAGGCTCTGTTCAATGTGTGCGCTCAAGCCTGCCGCCTGCCCCAGCATCGCCAGCAGAGATTCGCGCGGATTGAACTTGCCGAGCTTGAGCGCGGTCGCCGCGCGACCTTTAGCATCCCAGGCATCGGCAACGGGCACCAGCAGGCTCTGGTCAGCGGCGGCTTGCAGCAGGTAACGCACGTACCAACCGGCATTACCCGTCTCTGATTCCTGGTCGGGTTCTTCCAATCGAAAACAGAGCCGGAAGGGCGACGCGGCGGATACTGAGATCGGTCGTCGCCACTCGCGCACCTGCTCGGCTAGAGCGGCCAGATCGTTGTTTGCGATTTCCATGACGCCGTCTGAGGCGCGGAGTGCGTGCAGCCAGCGATCGTGAACGCTCTCGAAACTCTTCCGTTCGCGCGTCGTCCCTTCGCCTCCGTCGCGCACCAAATAATCGACAGTCTCGTTGAGAAACGCGCGGAGTACCTTAATGGCGGGAATGTCAGGCGCGCTTGCGTCTTCTATTACCGTCATCGCCCTGCAGGCGTGCGGCATGGCGTGCGCAAGGTGCGAGAGCCGATGCGCATCGGCGCCCGCAAAGACAGGCTCCCATCGGGCACGGTAAGAATTCTCCGCGGCTTCCAGCGTCGGCAGAAACTGCTGGCGCACCACCAGCGCGCCCGCAAACCTCATTGCCATTGCCCAGAATGCCAGATCGCCACCGGCGATCACGCCCGGCGCCAACATTCTGCGTCCGGCGATGTGGCAGAGCAGATCGATCGCCTTCGCTGACGACATCGGCAGCGTGGTGACCGCCCAGCTATCGATCGCCGCTTTGGCTTTCGACTTCACGGGTTCGGCGATCAATGGGCTCGAGGCGGCGGGCTGACCCTTCGCACCCGGGAGCCAGACGGTGGCCCGCGTTGTCTCGCTCAAGTCCATCTCCAAAGTGGAGACGATCTCACCCAGCCCGGCGATCAACGCCTCTGGGCCAGCGTCATACGGTAGCGGTTTCGCCGATGGAGCCTTAGCATTTTGCTTGTTCGCGGCCGCGGATTCCGGCGGTGCTTCGCCCCAGAAATGGAGCTGGCCGTCATAGAATGCCGCGTGAAAGATGATCATCGGTCTCACTTTCGGACATAAGGTCTTGAAGCATCGAGGTTGTTTCGCTGTTCAGTCAGGCGAGTCGACCCCTTTCTGCTCGAGCCAGCAATAGTAGGCTGTGTGATGGGAGTGCGACAACTGTCAGGCCCCCATTGCGGCGCTTGGTAGCGCCTTGATGGTGCCTTGATAACCCAGAGGGCGATCATCTTTTGTGAAATTCAAGGGGGCGTCTGTTGTGGTCTCGGAGACAACGGACCAGGCCCCTCCTTTCTGAGCCGCAAACGGATCGATTCACCATGACCGTCGAAAAACACGCGTCGTCGGGGAGTTTCGCTCGTCAAGTTTGATAGAATCCGATCAGCGCGGAGAGTCCTGCTAGCCTGGAGAGATGTTGAAAAGATATACAGCAGTAGTTGAGGTCCCTGTCGGCTGAGAACAGCATCATTTCAGATCTGGGGGTCTGTGTATGTCAAGACCGAAGCGCAAGTTGACGGCGCAACAAAAGGCAGAGAAGAAGCGCCGCCGTCAGGAGTACATGATTGTTTTCGTTCGTGGCAAGCAGACGCGAGTGAAGCGTCCACCGACGATCGATGGGATGAGCAACCCACCGAACACCCAACCCCACCGTCGGGGTGGAACGACGATCAACGCAACGAGCGCCGCTCCGGCCGGCGGCCAGAACCCGGCCGCGGTCTCCGATGCATCCCCCCTCC
>JBDTUW010000098.1:0-9360 GCA_040007555.1 Acidobacteriota bacterium
CTTTCACTCCGGCCGTCAGCGTCTATTTTGCATTGAACGAGGCATTGGAAGAATTGACGGACGCCGGAGGATGGCGTGCCAGGCGCGCCCACTACCGGGATTTGACGCGACGGGTCTTTGACGGCCTTCGCAGCCAGGGAATTGAGCCATTGCTCGATATCAGTCAGCCAGCTTCATCACTTTTGACCGCCTACCGCATTCCCGGTGGGGCCGACTACTCAAGTCTGCACGACTCTCTCAAACAGGCAGGATTCGTCATCTACGCGGGACAGGGAAAGCTTGCGGGTGAGATGTTCCGTATCGCGACCATGGGCGCGATCACCGTCAAGGACATCGATCGGCTGCTCAAGTCGTTTGGCGAATACTGGTCAACGAGGTTGAAGCCGAATCAGGAAATTCCAACGCTGACCTTGCCGCACCGAAAACCTCAGTCCTGAGGCGCCTTTGGTCAATTGGTGAAAGCCTCGAGGTACTTCACGCCAGTGCCGGTGTTGAACACCACCACTTCATGACTTCTCGCAATGGCTCCGGATGAAATCAGCCGCCGAAGTGCCGGCAGACACGCGGCACCCTCCGGCGCACAGAAAATTCCTTCAATGGCACCGATCTCCCGCGCGGCTGCGATCATCTCTTGATCGTCAACTGCAAGTGCGGAGCCACCGCTCTTTCGCAGAATGTCCAGCATAATAAAGTCGCCGATGGCTCGTGGAACGCGCAGACCCGACGCCACAGTCTGCGCGTTCTCGAATTCGGGTGCCTCGCTCAAACCTTGCTCGAACGCCCGAACAATCGGCGCGCAACCAGTGGCTTGAATCGAATACATTCGCGGACGCCTCGAGTCGATCCAACCCATCTCCTGCATCTCATCAAATGCCTTCCACATTCCGATCAGGCCAGTCCCGCCTCCCGTTGGGTAAAGAATCGCATCCGGCAGGCGCCAGCCCATTTGCTCGGCAAGTTCATAGCCCATCGTCTTCTTGCCTTCGATCCGATAGGGTTCCTTCAGCGTGGAAACATCAAACCATCCTTCAGCATCCTTACGCTTCGCGACTTCGGCTCCGCAATCTGTGATCAGTCCATCAAGAAGCGTCACGTGAGCTCCGGTAACCTCGCATTCGATGCGATTCGCGAGCGGAGTATCGCGCGGCATGAAGATATGCGCTTCGAGGCCCGCGAGCGCCGCATATGCGGCGAGAGCGCCAGCTGCATTTCCTGCTGATGGTATTGCCAGCTTCCGCACTCCCAGCTCCAGGGCCATTGAGACCGCCAGGCAGAGGCCGCGTGCCTTAAAGGAACCGGTGGGGTTGAGAGATTCGTCCTTGAAGTACAGGTGATCCAGGCCAAGTCGATCCGCGAGGCGGGCGGCGCGCGTCAATGGCGTCCAGCCTTCTCCCAGCGTCAGAACGTTTGCCTCATCCTTTACCGGAAGAACTTCGCGGTAACGCCAGAGCGTGGGAGGTCGATCTCGCAGCGTATCCCGTCTGAGGGATGCGCCAGCCTTTTGCAGGTCATATCGTACGAGAAGTGGCTTTCCACATTTCGTGCACAAATTGTAAAGGCGATTGGGCTCGTAGCTTGCGCCACACTTCGCGCAAACGAGATGGGTGACATTCATGAGTTTCGTTACTTGTAAGAGATGACGATGCTTCCGAGGGTTGGTGGCAGACCCCGCACTTCGCTCCGCGCAAACCCGGCGTTTTTGAACATCGCCTCGAGGTCCGAGGGAGTGTAGGCGTCTCCACTTGGCGTGGAGGCAAGCATGACGATGCTGAACGCGGCTGCCCCTGGAGGTGACACACGATCCTCATTCGGAATGAACTCGAGCGTGACTGCTCGGCCACCGTCTGCGAGAGCCGCATGGACGCGTTTTAGTAGCGCCTCATTCGTAGGCGGATCGAAATGATGTAGAAAGTTCGTCAGCAGGACCACGTCATAGCCGGTCCCAAGCTCGACCTCGAAGGCGTTTCCCGGCAGCTTTGAATACTGCGACCCAACACCAGCAGCCTGCGCATTGCCCTCAGCTACGGCAAGCACATTTGGCCAATCAAGTGCGACGACCTGAACCCGGGGATTACGTTGGGCAAAGGCAATCCCGAAAATCCCGTGACCAGCAGCGATGTCCAGAACCTTTACCTCCCGGTTCGGATCAGTTTCAATCTGGCTGGCGATCATCTGCGCGGGTAGTGCCATGAGCGGGACCATGGCCTGCGCAAATTTGACCCAGACAGGGTTATCGGGGGTCACTGAGCCCTGATCGGGCAGTGCCGTACCGCCCTTTCGAACCGCTGTCGTCAGATTTGCAAAGCCCTCGGTGAGCGTTGGTGTTAGCAGAAACTCGAGGGCGCCCCCCGTATACATCGGGGATTTCCGGTCGAGAAACGCCGCGGTATCGGGCGTCAGAGCGTATTCGCTACCCTCCTTCGTCAGAAACCCGCCGATAGTCAGATAATCACCGAGAATACGCGCGCCCCGTTCCGCCGTTTGGCAACGTGCTGCGATCGCAGATGCAGTGACGTTTCCCTCGGCAATCGCCGTGAAGATGTCCAGTTCGATTGCCGACTTCAACGCGGCTGTTCGTTGATAGGCGTTGACGGTATCGAAGAAGTGCGCTGGTGAAAGGTCTGATGAAGCCTGCGACATTCGCGTGATTCCTCCTGCAAAAACAATGTTTATGTGCGCTCCTGGCGCGGATGATAGGCCCGATAATCGATCTCCTGAAAGATCGTATCCTTGCTCTCAACATCGGCAAGCCACTTCTCATCGATCTCACCGGCCCGGATCATTTCATAGAGACGGGTGAAACGGTGAATGTGGTCCTTGAAGCGTTTGACGGCGTACTGAACCATCGTTCCGGTCGTGATGATAAACGCCCAATCTGATGATTGTGCCAGCAGCAACTCGCGCGCCGCCTGGTTGATGGCGCGTTCCAGAAGTCCCTTGGCCGCCGGATACTCCGTCGCCAATTCCACCATCCGCGTTTCCGCTACCTGTTGATGCAGATACATCCAATCGGTCTGACGATTGATCCAGACCCGGTTGTACCCCTCTGCACCCCAGGAGGATGCGGACGGTATTTGCCGTTGATTGTCCGGGAACATCGCCAGATAGTCGATCGGTGAAATCATCTCGACTTCATTCTGATCGTAATGAAGCTTCTTGCAGAGGTAGTAGATAAACTGCGGCCCTTCGAACCACCAGTGCCCGAAGAGCTCCGCATCGTATGGAGCGACGACGATTGGCTCCCGGCCAAGTGTCGTCGCCAAATGTCTTGCCTGTGCCTGCCGGTTTGCCATGAAGTTGCTGGCGTGTTCCGCGGCACGCCCTGAAGCCCAGGATGGGACGTATGGCGCCTTCTCATGCAGTGGGACCTTGCCGGTGATGCGGTGATACTTGATTCCGACGTTCCGGCGAACTCCGTCGCTATGGAGAAAGGGCTTGATATACTCAAAGTCCTCTGCGTCGTACCCCAGGTCGCGGTAGAACTCGCGATAATCGGGGTCTCCCGGATACCCGATATCAGAACTCCACACCTGCTCGCTCGTTTCGGTATCGCGGCAGAACACGGCCACATCTTCGGGGGTTATGACAGGGGCATAGATTCCGCGGCGAGGGCGTGGGGTCCCGTAGAGAATCGCATGGGCGTCGGCGAAGAAGAACTTGATGCCGGCTTCGCGCAGAAACCTGTCATCACCCGGTGAGAACGCGCATTCCGCAAGCCAGATGCCGCGCGGCGCACGTCCAAAATGCTTGATGTAATTGTCGCGGGCGATCAGTATCTGCGCTCGTTTGACTTCATCGCTTGACATCAGCGGAAGGAAACCGTGAGTCGCACAACAGGTGATGATCTCGAGATACCCCGCATCCTGCAACTCACGAAAGGCGCTCACCAGATTTCGATCGTATTTCTCGAAGACGACTCGGCACTCGGCGAAATGCGCCTCATACATGACTGCGGCTGCATTAAACGCCTGGGCCGCGGTCGTGGTGCGTTCGACTTCCTTCCCTGCGAGCTTACAGAGCCTTTCGAGATGATCCGAATACCGTTGTTGAAGCAACGGATCAACAAGCATCTCGCAAAGCGGCGGCGTCAGCGACATTGTGACGCGGAAGTGTACGCCTTCCGCGCGCAGTGTGTTGAAGGCGACAATGAGGGGAATATAGGTTTCGCTGATCGCCTCAAAGAGCCAGTCCTCCTCAAGAAAATCAGGATATTCGGGGTGACGCACGAAAGGGAGATGTGCGTGCAGGACAAGACTCAGATAGCCGGTCGCCATAGCGGGAGAGCTGCTCACATGGTCGCGCTGGGGAACCACGGACGTGTCTGCGAACTACTCGCAGAAGTTATCTCAGCAGGCGGAGCGAGTTGATTAATCTCTGAGGCGCCGAGCCCCATCTTTCTCGCGAAATAAATGCTCACTGGCTCGTCAATCTGGATCTCACCCTCGGTTGCGAGAACGCGGCGCAGAAGCTCAGGCAAGTAGCGCAGGAGCAGGAGATAACCGAGTTCTCCGTTGCCTGTGCGTCCCATTGTCTGGAGAAAATCGCGGACAATGTCCGTCAGTTCATCCTGCTCAAGTCGCTCCCAGAGACGGTCGTAATCCCGTCCTGCCTGGATATCTCCGATTGTTCTGAGTATTCGCCGAAAAGTGGGCGGGAGCGCGTCAGCTACTGTCTGCGCCGCCTCGGGTGAGTCGGCATTTCCAACATTGAACCAGTTGTCGATGTTGAGGGCGCGTTCGGGGACGAGATGGCTATCGCGCAAAACCCTGATGTACTCGTCGGCCGAGACCTGGTACCGAGCGTCTTCGGACGTCAGGTCGGACGGAGCGCCACGCGGGATGGGCACCGACTGAGATGAAAGCAACTTGATGAATCCGAACTGAGGCGCGCGCAGACCTAGTTCCACTCTGTATGTCCGATCGGGGAAGACGCTGAACCAGTACTCACGCGCGAAAGGGGCTTCGAAAAACACTGAGATTCGGTTGGTCTCATCAATCAGCTTGAGCACCGTGCGGAAGCTCGCTACCGCCTCTTGCGGGAAGACGCGCCGCAGCCGCTCAAAAGGGTCGGTTTTGAGCTGCCAATGAACAAACAAATGAAACGGATCCTGAACGAGGGCTCGCATGAGGTCGAGATCGTAATGAGCCGGAATTGGCAGACCGGTATCGACAATCGGTTCAGCCGGAGTCTCGCTTGTTTCGAGCTCGGCAGGGACCTCATCCTCGACTTGCACCGGGGCAAAAGGATTACGTTCGATCAGCGGAAGAAGTGAAGATAAATCAAAGAAGAAAGGCATGAGTGCTCTTGTTCGGGCAGACTATCTGTTGAAGGTGCGGAGGCAATCAGACGTCGGCGCCTGCGTTACGGATACTACAGACCTGCCCTTCCTGTTAATGTCCGGCGTGAGAGTAAGCCTATCCACCGAATGGAGCTTAAGAGGCGTGTCGCGGGTTGTCAAGACGGCGCTCGACCCGGTAGTGGTTCAGGCTCATGGGTTAAGAGCTCAGGCGAGGTTCCGGGGTCAAACCCGCGCGAAGCCGCGAAGACGCGAAGAAGACGGCCGAGCGGGGAATTCGTCTGCCTCTTTTCGACTTTCTACCCCCGCTGCCGACGGCAGGGCGTTGTTGCCGCATCGGGTGCTGACGCTTTACGATAAGGGCAGCATGAGTGACAAATCTCTTGAGACGGAGTCGTCATCACTCCACTCGCTCAGCGGGTCAGTTGAGCGCGTCACGTTCCACAACGAGCAGAATGGGTACACCGTACTCAAACTGCGTGTCGCTGAACATCGGGACCCGGTCACCGTCACCGGAAATTTCTCCGCAGTCTCACCGGGTGAGAATGTGCGGCTCACGGGTCTGTGGACGTCACATCGTCAATTCGGGGATCAATTCAAGGCGACGGCCTACGAGATCACCAGACCGGCTACGCTCGCCGGAATCCAAAAATATCTCGGCTCGGGCTTGATCAAGGGCCTTGGACCGGTCATGGCAAAGCGTATCGTCGATCATTTCGGTCAAACCACACTCCAGGTAATTGAGAATGAGATCGACCGGCTGAGCGAAGTCCGGGGAGTAGCGGGGAAGCGGGTCAGGATGGTTCAAGTGGCCTGGGCGGAGCAGCGCGCCATCAAGCAGGTCATGATCTTTCTCCAGGGCCATGGAGTCTCGACCCATTTTGCGGTGAAGATCTTCAAGCACTACGGCAATGAGGCGATCTCAGTGGTCGAGGACTCGCCATACAGACTCGCGGCGGACATACACGGGATAGGCTTTCGCACGGCCGATCAGATCGCGCGCAATTTGGGGGTTCCGGAGGACTCGGAAGCCCGATTGCAGGCAGGGCTCCAGTACGTCCTTTCAAAGGCGACCGATGAGGGGCACTGCTATCTTCCGGCGCCCGAATTGATAGCGCGTGCTGGCGACGTGCTCAAGATCGAGTCCGAGCCGCGCCTGCTCGCATCGGTCGGGATGCTTCTCAGTGCAGGTGGTTTGAAGGAAGAACCGATGGTTGATGGGCGGGCGATCTTTCTGCCTCAGCTCTGGCATGCCGAAAGATCGTTTACGCGGCGACTCCAATCGCTTCTCAAGTCGAAGTTGAAGATACATCTTACAAGAGTCGAGGCGTGGCTCGAACGTTTCACGGCTTCGAGAAACATTCAGCTCGCCGAGGAACAACGACAGGGCATTATCAGTGCGGTGCAGTCGCCGGTTTCAATCTTGACCGGCGGACCTGGAACGGGCAAGACGACCACCCTGCGAGCTCTGGTGGCGCTCTTTAGAGCCATGGGCCGGCGCGTCCTGCTCGCCTCACCGACTGGGCGTGCTGCTCAACGGCTTTCTGAGGTCGCGGGTGAAGAGGCGAAGACAATTCACCGCCTCCTGGAGTTCGATCCTGCGCACCTTGCCTTCAAGCGCAATGAGAGTCTCCCGCTGGAATGCGACGTCGTGATCATCGATGAGTCCTCCATGCTCGACATTGTTCTGGGGAATAACCTGCTTCGCGCAATTGGTCCGGAAACGCAACTGGTTCTGGTGGGAGATGTCGATCAGTTACCGTCGGTTGGTCCGGGGGCGGTTCTTCGCGACCTGATTCGATCTGGCGTGGTGCCCGTTGTTTGTCTGAGGACGGTCTTTCGGCAGGCGGCGGAGAGTCTGATCGTGCAGAATGCACATCGAGTCAACCGCGGCGAGTTCCCTCAATTGGTTGAGCCTGGCAGCGGGCGGTGTGACTGCTACTTTATCGAGCAGGATGATCCGGAGCAGATGGTCGACCTGATAGTTCGCGTCGTTGGCAGCAGTCTTCCGGCCCGGTTTGGGTACAAGTCGCGAGATGACATTCAGGTCCTTTCACCAATGAACCGAGGTCGAGTCGGGGCCGGCAATTTGAACAAGGTGTTGCAGGAGCGGCTCAACCCTCCGCAGCCCGGAAAGGCCGAACTCGTCAGGGGCGATCGCAGTCTGCGGGTTGGGGACAAGGTCATTCAGCGGGTCAACAACTACAAGCTCGAGGTTTTCAACGGCGATCTGGGGGCGATTGAATTCATCGACCTGGTCAATCAAGTTGTGGCCGTTCGCTTTGCCGACAGGCTCGTCAGCTATGATTATGCTGACGTGCTCGAACTCGGTCATGGGTTCGCCATTACTGTACACAAGTCACAAGGGTCCGAGTATCCGGTGGTCGTCATTCCGCTGCATGTACAGCACTACGTAATGCTCAGCCGTAATCTGCTCTACACAGCGCTGACGAGAGCGAAGCAGTTGGTTGTATTGATCGGAACAAAGAAAGCAATTGGCGCGGCAATGCGTAATCGGGAGGCGGTCCGAAGATTCACTGGGTTGGCAAAGGCACTTGCAGATGGGCAGGAATAGAGAAAGCGGAGAAGATTTGCCGCTGTGGGATGAGATCCCCTGCTGGCTGGTCTTCTCCGCCGTCCGGAGTATGAGGCCGCGGATCAGTTGGTGGCGGCCGCGGGCTGAACGACGCAATGCTTGTCGAACGCCGCCTTAAGCTCCTGAGCGATTTGGCCGGCATCGCGTCCTTCGATCTGGCGACGCTCCATGATGTAAAGTAATTGTCCACCGCGCAACAATGCGATTGACGGAGACGAAGGAGGGTACGGTCTGAAATAGCTTCGAGCGCGATCCGTAGCCTCGATGTCGGCTCCGGCGAACACGGTAACTACCTGATCAGGGACGGTACTGTGTTGAAGCGCGAGCGCTATCCCCGGGCGCGCCTTCCCAGCAGCGCAACCACATACTGAATTGACGACGACCATGACCGTTCCTTCTGAATTCCGGATTGCCGCGTCAACCTCTTCCGGCTGGCGCGTCTCCTTGACTCCAAGCCGGGTCAGATCCTCTCGCATCGGCTTGATCAATAGTTCTGAATAAGGCATCGATTCAACCTCCCTGGTTATTACTGCAAGATTATTAGTGCAGCCTGATGATACCACAAGAACGGCATTGCAGTGTGCGACGTGCGACCGACCCGGCCTCCCAAGACGACAAATAGTCTCACGCGAAGCCGCGAAAGACGCGAACGCTGAAAAACCCCGACGATCTTTTCTTTCCAATTTTAGCTGCGCGTCTTTCGCGCCGTTGGAGTAGCCGGCGCAGATGGTTATCTTCTCAAGAAGATTCCCGCAACCGAACTGCTCTCACATTTAAGAATGATCGCCAGCGGAGGGCGCCGCTGACTGCGGGAGCGCGAACGCTGCTTGCGTTAGTCCGCCGGAATCGCCCGTCTGTCTCGCCTGACCAATTGGGCTTGCCGACGAAGCTGGACCTTACCAGCCGCGAGCGGGAAGTGCTGCAATGCCTTGTTCAAGGCCTTTCGTACAAGCAGGTCGCCGATCATCTCGACATGAGAGTCGAGACTGTTCGGACGCACATCCGCGCGATCTACAAGAGACTCCATGTGCACACTGCTGCCGAAGCCGTCGCCCGCGCCCTCAGAGAGAGCTCCCCTGAAACAACGTTGACGCTGGGGAAATCTGTCCACGGGAATGGAGAAGCGAATGAGTCTGCAAGCGCAAACGGCCTGCGTCGTTCGAGGCTGAAAAGGAACGCCCGTCTGAGAAGAACGAATGGTTTCAGCCAGCCGGATTGATGAAATGAGAGAGGATTCCTTCGCCAGAGTTCGTCGCCACTTATGAAACTCCGTCCAACCTTAGAGACTCCCCGTTTTCCGCGTCATCTCATTGGTGCGGGTTGTGGTCAATATCGAAATCACCGTTGATGGGAAAGCAGCGAATACGACCACGGTGCTGATCAAAGCCCAGGCCTGACCTACCATACATATGTGATACCAACCGCTGCGTCTCGCCCATAGTATCAGGACGGTTTTAGCCGCCGATTG
>JBDTUW010000099.1:0-9315 GCA_040007555.1 Acidobacteriota bacterium
CTCGTCATGTCAAGATAATATGAGTTACGTATTCTAAGATAATCTGTGAATGAAACGGAGCGTTGCTTTTTTAGAGCGTCGTCCGTTCGTGGGAACCAAATGTGTCAAAAACGGACAAAGTGAGATAGGTGGCCCGGGGATCGGAGCGAGTAAAGTCAGGCAAATAGTATGCTTAGATCAATCTGCAGATTGGCACGCGAATTGTTTAATAATTGAGCCGGTTGTTTTTTGAATCAACATCTGAAAAACGTGATGAGAATCAAACGGAAGCGCATGACTCCGAGTGGATTTCGTTGGAGCTGTTGCAGACGTTACTGATCCTGTTGAGGACAAGCGCGAGGGACTGCTTAAGGGCTGAAGTCGAGTCAAAACCCAATGACGAGGGCTCGATGGCTCGTCTTTTTACAAAGTCTTTACAAGATACTAACAACTGGTTGACCCGATTCGAAGATAATGAGCGGTGCCGGACCGTGGACCTGCCAGGAAATCTGGAGACAGGTGAAACGCGGAGGCGATACCGATCACATACTGAGCGACGAGAAAGATTTGAACTTTTTGTTCTGTCGTCCGTTTCAAACCGGAAGCCTTTCTCAAATCTCTCGAATTGATTGACGTCACGGTCTGACAAGAAAGTCGACCCCGTACCCCAAAGGCTAGTCGTTGAATTCCGGGAGTTGTCCCATGGCAAGTCGAGCTATAACGCGCATCCTATTGGTCCTCGCACTGATAATTGCGGCTCACACCTTGAAACCCATTTCCAGTCGGAGTGTGGTTGAGCAATTGCTGAGCGCGGCCGAATCCTTATCGTTTGTGCTTCCCGACATCGCTGAGGTCCGAATCGCACAGGCGAGCTATCTCGCTAACGCTTTTGGACAGCGATCGGGTGAGCGCCGGGAGGGCGATTCGCGCCTGACCGAGAACGAACTGGCAGTAGCGGTACCCACCGTTGTTGCGTTCGGGCAATCGATGGACTCGATCGGTCGCATTTCGTGTGACAAGGCTGCGGCGCCCTCAAAGGTGCGCCAACCGATGAGAGCCCGGATCAAACAGCTGATACCGACTCTTCCCGAAGCAATGCCTCTTTCGCGCGCGATGGCGATGACGCTTCCGCTCGCTGATGTCAACAAGACGCTTTCGCTCTCGGATGTCGAATTGATCTCGATGCCGGTTTCGCACTTTAGCGGTCGGTTTATTATGCGCAGGGCTCTCGCTCAGCCGACGAAAACCGCCAAGACAGCCGCTTGCGAATCCAATGTCATAGTTGCTGAAGGCGAGGCTGAACTCGGCCAAAATGAAGGACCGCGAGAAGAGTTCGAAGAAATCGCGTTTGATCCTGACCTGTGGGATATGACGGCGCCGGTTGAGGCGGTCGAGGCCTCAGTGAACGAGTCGACGCCCACTCCCGCCGGCCGGAACTGCCCAGTGCAACTACCCGAGATGATCGTGCCACCGCTGTCAGTCCTCGGCCTGCCCAAAGAATAGTCAAACAATTTATAGAAGTCCTACCTGAAAAGGGGGCGATCGCATCGGCGTTCGCCCCTTTTCACTTTTCCAATCGGCCCGGATAGCCTTTTCTCATCTACTGGCATCCAGATAGTTCACTACCATTTTCGCCGGGTCATCAACCAGTCACTTCCTAATCCGAAATCCCAAATCCCAAATTCCCAATCAAAATCTAAAATCGTCAGGGTTTTGCCTTCTGTTCCCGTTGCTGCTTTGCCTTGACGGCTTCATCGTAGGCCGCTTTATCCGCGGTCGCACCCAGTTTGATTGCCAACTCGATTGCCGCCGCAGCATCGCCATCATCACCGAGAAACTCGAGTATCTTCCCGGCCGCCACATAGCTCCTTTGCGCGAGCCATTTCTCCGTCTCCATCGAGGCGTTCTCGGCTGCCTGCTTGTACAATTCCACCGCCGCGTAAAGCTGCTCTCCGAGCCGGTCCGAATCCGTAATCAAGGTAGCTTTCTTGCTGGTTACGTCTGCCAGGCCAAACAATGCCCGGGCATTGTTCGGTCGTTCCCGGCGCACGCCCTCAAGAATGGTCCGGGCGTCATCGTAGCGCCGCGCCTTGATCAGCTGGTCTGCTTCCAGGAGGCGCGCGACCGTCGGCTCATCCGAGTTCGAAATCGTCGGCGGGGGGGCCGGCGCCGAGGTTGCCTCGAGCTTCATCTGCTTGTGTCTGGCCAGTCGCTGCGCGTATTCATCAAGCCGATTCGTCTCTCGCTCGAAGTCGATACTCTTGATCAGGTCAGGAAAATAGTCATTAAGATTGATTCCAATCTTATCGTATGCCGCCATCTTGTTGTAGAAGTGAAAGACGAGCACCGACCCACGTTCATAGGCCGAACTGAGATCTGAAATCGCATCCATTTCAACGTAATTCCGCCGCTCAGGGAGACCGACAACTGTCATTCGCGCATCTGTCGCGCGCACCAGCGAATCGGTGATCAAATAGTATGCGCTCCGGCTCTTGTAGTCGGGATCCACTTTGTCGCCTCTCGCGTCGAGAAGTTTGCGCAACTCAGCCCGAATTGCCGCGACCTCCTTAACCGATCGCTCCGTTAGCGGATCAATCACGAAACTCAGAAATCCGCGTCTCATCGCTTCAACATTCGGTTCCGACGTCGGGCCCAGCAGCAGGTAATACGTATCCCGTATCGTGCGCAGGTTCGCCGCCCCGGTCGTATTGAGCAGGTCCGGCATGATGATGAACTTTCGGATGCGATTCGGAGCGACAAAGGCATCCTCATCCTTCGGCTTGGCCTCCTTCGAACGCGTGCGCGCGATGTTGTAGAGCGGAGGCAGTTCCAGAATGGGCTCCGTATGCAAGTACTGGATGACGGCCGAAACGGCATAGACCGCCGCTGGACCATAGCTCTGCGCCGCCTCGTTGTACGCCGCCAGATACTTCGGCATGATCCTGGCGAAACCGACTGACTGATAGAACTCCTGAAGCAGCAGGGCAAAGTCGAGCATTTCGCGAACATCTTCAGGCAACCGTTCGACAGGAACATCGACCGTAAATGCCGGCGGTTCGGTCAGTGTCATTGCGAGGCTCAGGTATGGTGCCACGGCAACCACATCGGCTTTTCCAGCGCGGTGAGCCTGAAAATGGGCCTTTAGCTTTTCGATGAGTGCGGGATTGGTACTCTTGAGGTCTTCGCGGATCTGCTTTCTGAGTGCTGATAGTTGCCTGCCCCCGGATTCGTAATCGTAGCCAGCAACATTGAGCGCTGCCATCGTCACGATCACCCGCCGATCGACTGCAATGTCCACATTGACATCGGCGAGCGTGGCGTTCGCCCGATCTTCAAGACGAACGCGTCGTTGGGGATCCTCCTTTGATCCTTCGGCTCCTGAACTCCTGGCTGGACCCTTCGCCGCTTCCTTCGCTGGCTTCGCTGGCTTTGCTGGCTTTGCTGGCTCCTTGGCCCCTTCCTGAGCGGCTTTCTTTTGATCGGATTTTGCCGCGGGCTGAGCCATCGCGCTAAAGTGTTGCGTTGTCAACGTGGACAGCGCGCATAAAGCAGTTAGGACTGCGGCAGGTGTCATGAGGAACCGAATCACGACTCTGTCAATTGTAGGACGATGATGCATGTCGAAAAAACCCACTCTTTCCAGGATTCTGCCCCATTATCTCGCGGTTTTCACTCGTATCGCAACGCCTCGATCGGATCTAGCCTGGCGGCCTTCCAGGCAGGCCACAGGCCAAACCCCACGCCAAGACCCACCGAGACAAAGAATCCGACCAGCGGTGCCCATAATGGGACAAATGTCGGCAGTACGAGCTTCACGAGTTCCGCCGTACCCCATCCAAGTATGATACCAAGGAGGCCGCCCAGCCCGGTCAACGTCGCGGCTTCAACCAGGAACTGAATGATGATGTCACGCCGGCGCGCCCCAATCGCCTTGCGCACGCCAATCTCTTTCGTTCGTTCCGTGACCGAGACCAGCATGATGTTCATGACGCCAATCCCGCCGATCAGCAGTCCAACGCTTGAGATCGCCACCATGAGCAGGAAGACTCCACCTGTGATGGCGCCAAACTGCTGGATAATGTCTTTTGAGGTAGCGATTCCGAAATTGTCCGGCTTGTCGTACGGGACCCGACGGCGCTTGCGCAGAACCTGCCGAATCTCATCCACGGCCTCGTCCATTTTGCCTGCACGAGCCTGCGCCATGACAAAGTTCTCTTTGACACTCGGATATATCTTCCGCAATGTGTCGTAAGGAAGATAGACGGCCTTGTTCTCGTTGCCGGGGTCTTCTGCAGGCGTCAGGAAATTGTCACGAACCCGCAGTACACCAACGACGCGATAGTTGCGCCCATTAATGAGAATGGCTCGCTCGAGTGCGTTGATATTCGGGAAGAGCGTATTGGCGACATCACGTCCAATGACGCACACATCCGCTCGGGTTGTGTTCTCGGCGTCGGTGAAGAAGCGGCCCTCAGTAACCTCGGACGTGCCCATGCGGAAATATGCGGGGAGTGTCCCCTGCACCGTTGAGTTGACCATCTCGGTATCCTGGTAGCGGATCTTGACGCGATCCGCCATGGGGCCCTGGATAAAGTCGACGGGTGACATGAAGGGCGCTACATTCTCTATTGCAGGACACTCTGAACCGATGGCCATTGCATCTTCATAGCTGATGGGCTTTCGCATGCGTTCTTCAGGTGACGGATTGAAGTTGAAACCAGGCTCGAACTTGAAGATATAGATCGCATTGGTTCCGAAAGATTCGATCTCCTTTGAGACACGCGCATCGATCCCGGAGACGAAAGCCGCAATGACGATCACGGTCATCGTACCGATGACGACTCCAAGGATGGTAAGAAACGAGCGCAGCTTATGCTCACGCAAAGTATCAAGTGCCATCCAGATGTTCTCGCGAAAATCACCCATGTCGATTTTGGATTTTAGATTTTAGATTTTGGATTGAAGAGTGATTCCGGATTTTGGAGCTTAGATTGACAGGGTGATTCCGTGTTGGGTCTTAGATTTTGGAAGCTGGACTGATCGCATTCTGGGCCTTGCATCAATCTTCTCGCGTGACTATTCAAAGTCATAGTTTGCCCCCTTGCAGCTTGCATCAATCCTGGTCTCTGGCTTGCCTGGTCTCTGGCTTGCCTGGTCTCTGGCTTGCCTGGTCTCTGGCTTGCCTGGTCTCCGGCTTGCCTGGTCTCTGGCTTGCCTGGTCTCTGGCTTGCCTGATCTCTGGCTTGCCTGATCTCTGGCTTGTCGGAATCCTGGCTTATCGCTTTTCGTCATACAGTCCGTCAATCCAGAATCCAAAATCGACGGGCAGTTCTCGATTCGCGGGTTCCGTCAGATCGGTTCTTCAATCCAAATTCCACAATCTAAAATCCAAAATCCTGCTCACTCTGCTCTTAGCGCCACGATCGGATCCAGCCCTGCGGCTCTCCACGCAGGGTAAACGCCCGCCACCAAACCGATACTGCCTGAAACAAATAGTGCGACGGCAACCGCAACGAGCGGAAGCGAAGTCGGCACCGGCGTCAGTGCCGATACCAGCAGTCCGAGCAAGTAGGCGATCGCAACACCAATCGCTCCTCCCGAGAGTGCAAGTGCTGTTGATTCCGCGAGGAACTGTTTGACGATGTCTGCACGCCGAGCGCCGAGACTCTTTCGCAACCCAATCTCCTTGGTTCGCTCGCTGACTGACACCAGCATGATATTCATGATGACGATCCCGCCTACAATCAGCGCAATTGAAGTTACCCCAACGGCCACCACCTGGATCGTCCCAAAAATCTTTTCGCGGAGATTGTTGACCGCGCTCGGCGTGATAATCCCGAAATTGTCCTTCTCGTTAGGAGCAAGTCGTCTCCGCGTCCGCATCACGACACGCGCCTCATCGATCGCGTCGAGATAAGTCTCAGCACTCGTCGAAACGATATTGATCTGAAGCGATCGCCTGGAACCATAGATCGTCAGAAATGTAGACAGCGGTATGGTCACAAACTTGTCACGCGACTGGCCAAACACCGAACCCTGGGTTTTGGCGACTCCCAGTACTTCAAAGGGCCGCCCGTCGATCTTGATCGTCTTTCCCAGCGGACTCTCTAGTGGAAAGAAGCGCTCTGCAATGTCGGATCCGATGTGGCAAACTAGACGCGTCTTTTCTTCTTCTGCCGGAGTAAAGGAACGCCCCTCCGCGACATCCTTGCTTTCTATTTCAAGCATGTTGGCGGTCGCTCCGACCAGATTGACACCAAAGAGAACCTGGGTTCCGCGCTTGAGCTCGCAAAGTTCCTGCTCGCGCGCTCCTGCTGCCTTGATGCTACCCCCGTGTGAGCGCACGACGAGGAGGTCCTCAAGCGTCACGTCTTTGTTCCGACGTCGCGCCTGTTCGTAAGCATCGAGGCTGGAGAAGTCTTCGATCGAGAACTTCTGCAGCGCGAAGGCATTTGTTCCGATGTTGGCGATCTTCTCGTCCACGTAACGATTGAACCCTTCGATCAGCGAAACGACGACGATTACCGTCGCAACCCCAAAAATCACTCCTAGCAGCGTCAGGAATGAGCGCAATTTGTGCGCCCAGATTGCGGTCATGGCAATCTTCAGCGCTTCACTGAAATTCATTGTGCGGTTCTTCTCGAGTCCCCGGCCTTCTCCAGATGAACTCGATAGATGACAACTTTCTCCCGCATCTTTTGACCGTTCCCCTCTTCAGTCGGAACGTTCGAAATTATCTCGACCGTGGTTATGCCACGATAGACCTCCCCAAACACGGTGTATTCGCCATTCCATTCAGGGCGATCGTCGAGACAAATAAAGAACTGACTGGTGGCACTATTAATATCGTTGCCCCGGCGCGCAGCGCCGACGATGCCGCGTACAAAAGGTCGCTGGCTGAATTCCGCGGGGACCGTCGGTTGGCCTGGCAAACCCGCGCCCCACTGCGAACGATCATTGCCGCGGGTAGTAGGATCGCCCCCCTGAATGATCCCCTTCGGGATCGCCCGGTGAAAAGCGAGGCCATCGTAAAAACCTTCTTTCACCAATTTCTTGAAGTGTGCGACATGTTTTGGCGCAAGATCCTCAAAGAACCGCATCTTGAACCTGCCGTAGCTGGTATCAAACACGGCGATCTCCTCATCGGGAGAGACCGCAGGCTTTGCCGCTTCAGGTTTCGGCGACGGAGTAGGGCTTGCAGGCGCTTCCTTCGCAGCAGGGGAACAGGCGACCGCAAAGGAGCAGAACATCAACACGACGAACAACCAGCTCTTTGACATGATCAATCAGACTGACGGCGACTCGAAGGCAGCCTTCTTCCGCGCATCATCCCTTTCTTCAACCTTCAAGTTTTCTCTTTAATATTTCATTAACAGCTTGCGGGTTGGCCTTGCCGCCAGTTGCTTTCATGACCTGGCCGACAAAGAACCCGATCAGGTTTGTCCTTCCGGCCCGATATTGCTCAAGCTGCTTCGGGCTCGCAGCGATAACTTCGTCGACGATACCCTCGATTGCAGCGGTGTTGGTGATCTGGACGAGCCCTTTCTCTTTAACGATCTCCGCCGCCGCCTTGCCGGTCTCGAACATCTCGGCAAACACCTCTTTGGCGATCTTCCCGGAAATCGTCCCGTCCTCGATCAGCTTGATCAACCCGACCAGATGCTCAGCGGTAATCCGACAGACTGAGACGTCTACGCCAGCCGCCTTCAACTCCCTCAGCAGCTCGGAAAGAATCCAGTTTCCTGCCGTGCGCGGATTGCCCGTGCCTCTGGCGACCGCTTCGTAGTAGTCGGCCAGCTCGCGCTGCCCGGTGAGCGTGAACGCCTCATCCGCAGAGAGTTGATACTCGCTCATGAAACGGTGCCTTCGCTGCTCGGGAAGCTCCGGCAACTCCTCACGCAGCTTGGCGATCCACTCGCTGCTGACCTCGAGCGGGGGCAAATCGGGCTCTGGGAAATATCGGTAGTCGTGCGCGTTCTCCTTCGACCGCATCGAATACGTCTTTGCCTCGCGTTCATTCCAGAGCCTGGTCTCCTGAACTATCGCGCCGCCCGACTCAATAACGGATATCTGACGTTCGATCTCATAGTCAATTGCCCGCTGAACAAACCGCATCGAATTGAGGTTCTTGATCTCGGCTCTGGTGCCAAGCTTTTCTTGCCCACACGGGCGAACCGAGACGTTTGCGTCGCAGCGCAGGTTGCCTTCCTCCATGTTTCCGTCGCAAACCCCGATGTACTGAACCGTCCGGCGCAGGAAGGTGATGTAATCGTAGGCTTCCCAGCTCGTACGAAAGTCCGGCTCGCTGACGATCTCAAGGAGGGGCGTTCCGCTCCGATTAAGATCGACGTACGACTTTGTCGGATCGGGCACGCCCTCGTGCATTGATTTACCGGCATCCTCCTCGATGTGCGCCCGTGTGATGCCGATTCGCTTCGGTGTCCAGTCGGTCGGGTGGCCGGATTCATCCCGCTCGCATGTCAGAATCTCAACGACACCGTGCTCTGAGAACGGCCGATCGTACTGGGATATCTGATAGCCCTTCGGCAGATCGGGGTAGAAGTAATTCTTCCTCGAGAAGATCGATTCAGTGTTGATCGTCAGTCCCAGTGCGAGAGCGGCGCGTGCGGCGTAATCGACCACGCGGCGATTGAGCACGGGCAATGCCCCGGGCAGGCCAAGACAGACTGGGCATGTATTGGCATTTGGCTCATCACCAAAGGCCGCGGAACAACCACAGAAAATCTTTGATGAGGTGCGCAGTTGCGCGTGAACCTCGAGGCCGATGACGGCTTCCCAACCCTCTCTCACGATGACTCTCCCTTTCGAGAACTGCAGCTCAAAATCAAACAAAGGATTATAGCATGCTAGAATACTGGCCTCCGATTCTGATGGAGCGCCGGGTTTACCCTTTTCACCAAACCTTACCGAGGAGATGCGATGTCTGAAATGACAAGAAGAGAATGGAATCGACTTGCCGTGAGTGGTCTTGCCGCTGCTGCATTGCCGGTCAACAGTTTTGCTCAAAAACCGAATTCGAAGTTCAAGGGTGTGCAGATCGGTGTCCAGAGCTACAGCTTCCGTGACAGGCCGCTCGACGATGCACTCAAGGCGATGGTCGAAGTCGGGCTCAGCAGCTGCGAGCTTTGGCAGGGCCATGTCGAGCCGAAAGGGGTGAGAGGAGAGGCACTTCGCGCCTGGCGCATTTCCACGCCGCTTGATGAGTTCAAGGCAGTCCGCGCAAAGTTCGACCGTGCTGGGATCGACCTGTATGCCTACAACTATAGTTTTAAGGAAGACTTCACCGATGAGGAGATCGCGCGTGGGTTCGAGATG
>JBDTUW010000100.1:0-9309 GCA_040007555.1 Acidobacteriota bacterium
GTACCGCCTTATAGGCGGAATGTCTCGAAATCGAAACATTCCGCCTGAAGGCGGTACTACGAACACCATGGACGAACTCCCAGCTATCAAATACGCTCGAGAAGTTATCCTCTCTTGCGCACACCCATGAGCTTCGCCGGAAACGCGCCGAAGTTCTCTATTTCGAGAGCATTCTTCTTCTTGTCGAAATCAAGTCTCGCCAGAGGAATGAACGTACCGTTGCCTTTTCCCCTCGAGTCAATCACCAGCTCGACGTAGCTAAACGGATAATCCGTAGTTCTCGAGCCCGCACGCACTTCGGCGAACCTCATCCAGCGTGTGAAAACGGCGGTGATCTTCTTGCCGCCCTCTTCTCCTTCACCGATCTGCACGATGTTCAGGTCCTGTCCCAACTCCGAACCAATCTGGAACGTTCCCTTTCGCTCCTTGCGAATCGCGTCGAGCAGCTCGTCCTGTCCCTTCGCCCTGAGCAGGTCGACATCCCTCGTCATTTCCTCGTCCGAAGTGTTTCCGTCAATAGTCAATGTAAACGTCGTCGATCGGCCGCTGAGTCGTCCCCCAATAAAAACGACCGTTCCCGTGTAAACTTCCTTGCCGGATCGGTCTCTGTCACCCGTGCGTCGCTGGCCGGAATCTTTTATCGTCCTGGCGGACGCTGTTGGCATCACCATAATTGACATGATCAGCACAAGCATCCCGGCAACCATCTTCTTTACACCCGCATTCGATCTCATCTTTTTCTCCTCCTTGTCGAGTCCGTCGTCCTGGCTGTAGCCGCTTCAAATACAGCAAACAGCGAGCCAGAGCCTCCGGGCCGACGATCCATCCTGGGACTGCAGCGGCAGGCATTACCTGCTTTCGCGATAAGTCCCCATCTCCTTCAACCGGCAGCTTAGATGCAGGACGTCCCATTTTGGGTGTCCTGACGATGGGTTACCCATTTCAAGGAGGGAAGGGCGTTTGACACCCCCTCACGCGCTTGAAATAATCTCAGGTCATCCCTTGCTAGTTGTCGGACGCGGTTTACTGGAGATGTGAGATAGAAGATGCGTTATATCATTCACGGAGCAGGAGCGGTTGGCAGTCTTATCGGCGCCATGTTGGCGGAGTCCGGTGCGCAAGTCCTGCTTATCGCGCGGGACTCGCACGCGGCTACCGTCAACGAACGCGGCCTGACGCTTCGTTCCCTCGAAGGGGATCGACGAATCACTGGAATTGAGGCAGTTACTTCTCCCGCCCAGATCTCTCCGCGAACGGACGACATCATACTGCTGACCGTCAAGACCGGGCAGACCGCCGCATCGGTTCAGGAGCTTCGCGATGTCTTCGACGAAGCAACCCCGATCGTTTGCCTCCAGAATGGCGTTCGAAATGAAGAGTGGGCTGCGCGGCGCTTCCTCCGCGTTTATGGCGGCATGGCTGGTGTCAGCGCGACGCTCGTTGAACCGGGTGTCGTCGCCCAGACCCTCGACCTGCTGATCGCCATCGGAAACTACCCGCTAGGTTGCGATGAGACCGGGCTTGCGATCGCCCGGGACTTTGAGCGCGCTGGATTCAAGACGACGACTCACGAGCGAATCATGGCGGTTAAATGGAGCAAGCTCGTCATCAACCTCAACAACGCAACGCTCGCGATCATCGATACCTGGGTCCAGCTGGCGCGCGTAACGCCCGCCATCGCCAATTTCATGGCGGCGGTGATCGACGAGGGAGTCCACGTTCTCGAAACGGCCGGAATTCCGCTTGAGGATGCGAACAATCCATTTCGGTTGACGACGCAGATCGCTAAGCTGCGCGAACTCACTGACGATCCCGAGCGAACGCGCGAGGCGAGGGAGATGCCCTTTGATCTGCGCACCTACCCTTCAACCTGGGTCGATCTCAAACAGAAACGGGGCGAAAGTGAGGCAAGTTACTTTAATGGCGAGATCGTATTGCTGGGCGAAAAGCATGGTGTGCGCACTCCCTTCAACTCAACACTCCTGCAGACCGTCGAGGAAATGAGTGCCGAGCTTATCGAACCGGGCCGCTACACCCTTTCTGATCTGGAGGAGCTCGTCGAGCAGCGACGCATGAAGTCCTACGACAGGCAGGTGGATTCGGCGTAACGGACGAACCAGGCTCATCGAGAAGCAATAGCCTGCCTCAAACGCCCGCGCTCGCTCTCGAGAAATGCATCGCACGAGGTTGGCTTTCTTTAACTTCTCGTCCTTTCAGAATGAAACAAACTGCGGGGAATCAAACCTTTGAGGTCAGGAATGCATCTTAGAGATGCTGACACGCGATAGTTCTTGTGCGTGCTCGCAGGAGGAAATAAGGATGTCTCGGATCAGGGTAAGGTGGATTGGAAGGGTGATGGTTTCAATGACGCTGCTTCTCTGCGCTATCGCTGTTAGCGCCCAGGGGCCGCAGTTGTCATTCAGATCGGTCAACGGACAGACGGTAAACCTGACGCAGGAGAAAGGCAAGGTGATTGTCCTCTCTTTCAGCGCTACATGGGCTCCCCTTGCATCGAAAGAGTTGCCTGCAGTGCAGCGACTCGCGGACTCGTACCCGGGCCGGGGGGTGTCGATTTACTGGGTCAGTATTGATACGGCAAAGCAGGGTGCACGGAACTACGCTTCAGATTCTGATGTCGCGGCCTTTGCGGCGAAGTACGGCTTGAAGGTCCCAGTGCTTCGCGATCCCGATCAGGCGGCATACAAAGCGCTGGGCTTGAACGCGCTACCGACGATTGTCGTCATCGACCGGACGGGCGCTGTCGCATTCAAACACGTCGGCTTTGATCCGGATCAGGCAGATCCTCTGGGCGATGTAGTGCGGACGGTGGATGGGCTGCTGAAGTAAACCCGGATTCGACCGAGATCGAGCAAAGGACGACGAGGATCGTCGGGACAAACGGTTGGTGGCGTCGACTACGTGGATTATCGGCTGTCCCTTGTATCCCGACATTTGCACCTTTATGCCATTTTCGGTTGACGCACCCGGTCAATCCAGCCTCTGCCTTCAACGCAGATAACTGTCCCCTCAACGCAGATTCAATAACTCTCATTTCGTCGACGAGAGCAAGGTGAAACCGAATGTCCGATCGCACTCCGAGGTTTGATGAAGGTGCCCCTTTATCCCGCGCATCCTCATTCTATCGCGCGGGTCGAGCAGGCCGGTTTTTGCGATTTAGCGTCCTCGCGTTCTGTACGACCGTGGTCATGGCGGCCGGAGGCGCGCAGAAAGTGGCCTTCACGGACGTCACGAAAACTGCCGGGATTGGTTTCATCAACATCTCTTCACCCGACAAGAAATACATCGTCGAGACTATGGGAGGTGGGGTCGCATTCTTTGATTTCGATCGTGATGGGCGACTGGACATCTATCTGCCCAACTCTTACACGGTGGACGCAGCCCTCGCTCAGGCGCCGCGTCCTAAGGCCGCACTCTATCGGAATCTCTCAGACGGAAAATTCGAAGAGATTGCGCTCAAAGCAGGCGTGAGCGATCCAGGCTGGGCGATGGGAGTGTCGGTCGCCGATTTCGATAGTGATGGCTACGACGATTTGTATGTTACCTGCTTCGGCCCGAATCGGCTGTACCGCAATGTGGGCGGCGTGCGGTTCGAAGATGTGACGGCGAAAGCGGGTATCGGCGATTCCCGATTCTCAACGGGCGCTGCGTGGGCCGATTACGATCGTGACGGCGATCTTGATCTGTTTGTCGCTAATTACGTCGATTTCCAGCTTGCCGATCTTCCACAGTTCGGCAAAGGACAATTGTGCCAATACAAAGGTGTCTCCGTACAATGCGGCCCGCGGGGGCTGCCGGGGGCGGGCGATTCGCTCTATCGCAATAACGGCGACGGTACTTTTGCGGAAGTGTCAAAGGCGGCGAAGGTCGATGATCCTCAGGGCTACTATGGCATGGGTGCGATGTGGACCGATTTCGATGATGACGGCTGGATAGATCTGTTTGTCGCCAACGACGCTACCCCCAATTTTGCTTACCGGAACAATCACGACGGAACCTTCACCGAGATGGGGCTGGGGCTGGGCTGCGCGGTGGATGAAAATGGGAAGGAGCAGGGGAGTATGGGAGTTTCGATCGGCGACTATGATCGTGACGGACGTCTTGATCTGGTCGTCACGAACTTCTCCGATCAGTACAACACGATCTATCACAAGAACGAGGATGGCACCTTCACCGATGTCTCTCGCGCGACAAGAACGGCAGATCTGAGTGGGCCCTACGTTGGATGGGGAACGAAGTTCTTTGATTACGACAATGACGGATGGCTCGATCTGCTCGTCGCCAACGGGCATGTCTACCCACAGATCGAGGGCGCATATCCGGGAGGAATGTACCGGCAGCGCAAGCTCCTTTATCGCAACCTGCGCGATGGAACTTTCGAGGAGATCGCGGCGAAGGTCAGTCCTGGAATGACGGAGCGCCGAGCATCGCGTGGCGCCGCTTTCGGCGATTACGATGAGGACGGCGACGTGGATGTGATTGTCAATGATCTCGACGGCGCACCGATGCTCCTGCGGAATGATGGCGGCAACACGGCTGGACATTGGATCAGCGTCAAGCTCATCGGGGCGCAGTCCAACCGGAATGCGGTGGGCGCGCGAATTACGCTCAAAGCGGGTGGGCTGACTCAAATAGATGAGGTACACGCCGGCGATAGTTATTTATCGCATTCGGATTGGCGAGTGCATTTCGGATTGGGAGCAGCAAAGACAGTCGATGAGATATCGGTTCGGTGGCCGAGTGGCACTGTTCAAAAGGTCACGAAAGTTGCGGCGGATCGTGTGGTGAGAATTACCGAAGGAACCGGTAAAGTGCAGTAATCTTGTCCCCGCCCGTTTTCTTGGGAGCTGTTCCCGCTTGTCGGACGGGGACCGTCCATCCCCATGGCAGGTGACCAGCGCCGGGCAGGGACAAGCCCTGCCCCTACCATCCGCCTGAGTAGGGCCATTCCTTCGCGCTCGCGACTAAACCCTTGCGAACGGGATTCTGCAGGATGTATGCGCGCGTCTCTTCGAAAGCCCTTTCGTTTCTCATGATGTGATCGAAGAACTGCCTCTGCCAGAGCCGACCCTCATACCATTCCCAGTGTCGCCGCGTAGAAAGGCTCTTGAAGGCTCCGACAACCTCTCCAAGGGTCTTTCGGGATTCGCCAGGCCCGATCAGCGCGTGGAGGTGATCAGGCATGAGACAATAGCAATACAGATTGAATTCCATCCTCTTTCGCAGCTCAGCGAGGCACTGTATGGTCGTGCGCGCAAGGCGTTCGTCCAGGAACAACTCTCTCCTTTCCGAGGTGACGATCGTAATGAAGTAAATGCGGCGTGAGGAGTAATCGAACCCGCGAAGGCGAAGCGAGTCCCTTCGGGTGTAGGAATTCTTTTCTTCAGACATTGTCCTCCTTACAAAGGAGGTGGCGGAATGATAGATAGCGGTGGCTGACTGAAAGCGTTATACCACAAAATCTCCGTACGGGCGGGGACAAGCCCCGCCCCTACGGTTTTGGCGTACGCGTTCGGTCCTGCTTAAGTTGGTTCGCTTTTAACCGCTGCACCTCGGCGAACTCGCGTTCGGCATCTTCGCGGCGACCGAGTTGCTGATAGACCCGAGCCAGCAAATAGCGACGGTCAGGATCGGTGGGGTTCTTGCCGACGGAAAACTCGAGGGGGGCAATCGCCTCGCTGGCCTTGCCACGCTTGAAGAGTATCTTGCCTAGCAGCGCGCTCGCATCGGGTGAATCCGGCACCAGCTTCATCGCTGCGCTCAAGTGCCGTTCGGCTGCGTCGAGATTCCCCTGCCCTTCATTCAGCAGAGCTACATAATATAAAGTCAGAAAATCGTTGGGACGATCGCTTAGTTCGGCCTGAAATGCCGTGAGTGCCTCTTTGCTACGGCCAAGTTGCTGGTAAGCAAGTCCAAGCGAGTACTGCACACGCGGAAGCTTGCCATCCATTTTCGCCGCAATCTCCAACTCAGCGATGGCGCGTTCGAAGTCACCGCTCGCAATCAGCGACTGGCCGCGTAATAAGTGCGAAATAGGCTGACCCGCGTGGAAGGCCGCCAGACGATCGACCATGTCGCGCGTCTCGGGTCGATTCAGATGGAGATAGGCGAGTCCAAGGCTGTATAGCACAGCTACATCCTGCGGCGCCGCATCGAGCGTCAGTTCAAGCTGAACAATCGCGGCGATGTCCTGCCCGATTTCGACGAGCGATAAACCATAAAGCTGCCGCGCCTGCGCTGAATCCGGATTTCTTTCCAGGAAGATTCTGAAAGTTTCTGCAGCCCTGGCGAATTGCCCCGCCCGATAGTGCGCGATGCCTAGATTGAGCAGGATAGGCGTGAGGTGTGGCGCGAGCCGAAGCGCCGAGTCATAAGCGGTGATGGCTTCGTCGTACTGCCCCAGTTGCGCGAGCACCACGCCCAGATTGGCCTGCGCTTCGGCGTAATCAGGTTTGACCTTTAGCAGTGCGCGATATTCATCGGCCGCTTCGGCGAGCCTGCCTTGTTGTTGAAGTTGAACAGCACGATTGAATCGGGCATCGGTCTGGCCCGTAGGGGCAGGGCTTGTCCCTGCCCGGCCGATGATGCCCGCCCCCAGTCTCGTCCCTGTCCGCCCCACGTTTACCGTGGGCGAAATCGTTATGACGCACGCGAATACCAGCGTTCGAAACATTGCCTCGACTCAAGGCTGATTAGTAGCCGGTTTGCTGCGCGCCCGCCACTGCGCTTCCAATTCTCTCAAATGCGCGGCGTCCGATGCGTCAGGCTTCAATTTCAGATAGGTGCGAATCGAGTCAGCGGCGTCCTTGAATTTCTGTTCGTGCACGTAGACTTCCGCAAGGTAAACGTGAGCCCGGCTGGCGCTATCGGGCCCGAGCTTTAACGCCTGTTGAAGGGATTGCTTCGCTTCCTCATAGCGGTCCAGCGAGAGGTTGGCGTATCCAAGCAAAAGAAGCGTCAGCGGTATTTTCGGTTCGAGGACAAATGCCTTCTCAAGATTGCTGAGCGCGGGTGCAAACTTCTTCTGCTGAATCTGGCAGTAGCCAATGCCGCGCAGGGCCGGCGGATACTTGCTATTCAGTTCCAGCGCGCGGGCAAATCCCGCTTCGGCTTCCGCGAGCTGGCTCCGTTGCATCAGCAGATTGCTACGTTCGGTTAGCGCCTGAAAATACTCCGGATAGAGTTCGATAGCCTGACTGAACTGAGTCAGTGCCTCATCACCCCGATTGGCCTTTTGCAGCTTGAGCGCATCTTCGTAAGCCTTGCGCGCAGACTTGGGAATATTTTGGGCAGCCTCAGCTGCACTCACTGTGCCCGGATTAGCATCCGGGGTTTCCCGGTGCAGCGGGAGTTTAAGGCTAATGTCAACCTGCACCCGATTGGCATAGGAGCGATTGGTGTCAGCCTCGAGAGGGTCGCAATACTGCTCCGGGACGTCCGGGTTGATTGCATACACTCGATACCGCCCCCTGGTCATCCCGCGAAACTCATAATTGCCATCTTCGTCGCTGAAAATATCGCGCTTCATGCCATTCATGGCCTCGGCAAAGACCTTCATCCTCGTCTTCGGCGGGCGACCGTCGGGGAGGCTGATTCGCCCAAAGATGACGAATGTACCGCCTTGTGGCACCTGGCCCTGTTGAGCTCCTCGAACATCAGCAGCATTGGCGCCGAATAGCAACACAATCAGCAGAACGCAAAGTGGATATCGTCCCGGCAGAGATCGTGAATCAGACATCACACGCCCCCTGTAAAAATGGGGGTTGCAAGTTCATTGCAACCCCCACACTGGTTGTTTGCGGTTTCAACTACTGGCTAGAAGTATATCTTAACCGCGAGCTGAATGACGCGAGAATTTGAGACGGCCCCGTGCAAAGCGTTGAGTTCGCCAACACCGTTGCCAAGCCGCGGATTGCCGCTGAGCGTCGCGCCACGGACGTTATTGATGGTGGCTGTAGCGGCCGACCGATCCGCCAGGTATGCGTTGAAGTTGGCCCACTGTACGGCACGGTTCATATCGCTGAACTGCGCGTGATTGAAGACGTTGAACATCTCAACGCGTAATTGCAAGCTACGAGTTTCACCGCCCAGCGGGAAGTTCTTGAACACCGACAAATCGGTGACGTTGATGCCCGGCCGGCTCAGATAGTTTCGCGGGAAAGCTCCCTTGGCGGCCAACGCCTCGGCGACGCTTGGCAACCGTGTGGTTTCCCAGTTGAAGTATTTGTTGATATCCTTGCTCTGGTTAGCATCGGCGCTGAAATAGCCACGAGTTGCCTCGGTCCAACTTCCCCCAACGCGCTGGTTTAGGTTGATGTTGGCAATACTGGCGTTGATATCTTCCGGTTGCCCGGAGATGAACTGCGTAATGCCAGTCACCTGCCAGCCGTTGGTAACACCCTTCAACAACCAGTGGGCATCCTTGAGACCCGGCACGCGCCAGTCGTAATTGATGACCATGAGATGGGTGCGATCAAACGAGAGGCGCCTGTAGTCAGCACACCGTGAGCAGACCGGGTTGATAAAGTCGGTGTATGTGTTAGCCGTGCCCATCGCCTTCGACCAGGTATAGGCCAGGCCGAAGTTGAGCGAGCGCGCGAACCGCTTGCTCAAGGTCGCCTGCAGCGAATGATAGTTCGAGGAGCCGCCAAACGTACGCAGACCGACGGTGTTGTACCCCGGGTACTTCTTCAGGAACCCCGCCGCCAGCGCGAACTGGCCGGTGAACTTCACACCAGCATCCCGATAAATCTGCGGCAATCCGGGCTCTTCATCCGGCACGATTCCACCCGCGTATTTCGACGGGTCTTGCGCCGCTTTGGTGAACAGCTCACCGTAAGGACTGTAGTTGAGGTTGAGCAGCTCCTGTTGATGGCGCGAAAGCGTGCCGACATAGGCGATGCCCAAAACAGCGTCCCAGCCGACGTCATGTTGCACCTGCAGGCTGAAACTCTGAATGCTGGGGACGAACCCCTCCTGATCGGCAGAAATCACGTCGCTGATGCCGAGCGCGATCTGCCCTGTGCTTTGTCCAACTGTCGAAAGATTACCGAAGTTAAAGGTTGGGAAGATGAACTTGGGCGGCTGGCCGACGGCGACGAAGGCCAATTCATTACCCTGAACGCGGTCATAGCCCCAGCGATAACCTCCGCGCAGTACAGTCTTCTTATTTCCAAAGAGATCATAAGCAAACCCGAGAACCGGACCATACTGCACGCCGCGGCTCTTGATACCGCCCGGGAAGTTGCCATCAGCTTGGCCTTTCATCCCATTGAAAGGATCACCCGACCC
>JBDTUW010000101.1:0-9307 GCA_040007555.1 Acidobacteriota bacterium
GACCGGAGCTAACGATCTCAAGGCGCCATTTGCCAACTTCCACTACGGCATCGATGTCTCCGCCCCAGGCGTCGACGTTTATAGCGCTTATCCCGATGGCCGCTGGGCCTACTGGAGTGGCACCTCGTTTTCGACCGGCCTCGTCTCCGGTGAAGCCGCACTGCTACTCTCACTGAGACCTGAGTCGACCAGAGCGGAACTCGATCGCGTGATCTCTTACTCCGGTCTCAACCTCGATCGCCTTAACCTGAAGTATCTTGGCAAGCTTGGTCGCGTCCGAGTCGACTTCGAAGACGCGGTTGAGCGCCTGCTCAGAAAATACTAGGCGAGCCTGGACGGAGTGAACCTTTCGCTCGCGCTGAAAGAGGCACAAATTAGTCTGCGCATGGCCCAAGGGATGCTGATCGGCGCTTCTTAGTCTCACCAGCTTTTGACGGTCCCCCCTGACCAGCCGCCAAAAACGGCTGCTCCATGACGCGCCGGGCTTGTTCATTCGAGCCCGGCGCGTCAAACTTAGCGTCGGATTCTCCTTTGACACATTTCTTCGGCAGTGCGTTTACCTGAAGACTATGAAGATTACCGGCGTGCAGGCGTTCTGGCTTCGCTATCCGATACCGGAGTTGCGGCAGCATACAAGCGACTTCGGGCGACTAAGGACTTTCGACTCGACCGTGGTGAGAGTCCAGGGTGAAGGGGGTCTCTCAGGCTATGGCGAGGCAAAAGCTGCCGTCGGCAGCGCCGCCATGTGTGCGCCGCTTCTAGCCATCGTCAACGAGAGCCTTCGACCCCTGCTTCTTGGTGAGGATTCCCGTGATATCTCGCGGTTGTGGGAGATCATGTACAGCGGCGTGCGGGCGCCATTGGCGCTGGAGGCAGGACGGAGCTTTCCCGAGCTTGATCGACGCGGATCACGAATCGCTGCCATGAGCGGCGTCGACATGGCTCTCTGGGACCTCAAGGGAAAAGAGCTTGGACTGCCAGTTTACGAACTCCTTGGGGGACGCTGTCGCGATAAGATCACAGCCTACGCGTCCGGGGGATGGGCGAATGCGAGCGAGATTGGGGCGCAACTGCAGCAAACGATCGAACCCGCCGGCTTTAAGGCCGTCAAGATGAGGGTCGGCGCGATGGATGGAACCGTCGCCAACTCTATCGCCCGTGTTGGGGCAGCGCGCAAGGCTCTCGGCCCCGAGATTCGATTGATGGTGGATGCACACGGGACCTGGAACACGCGTTCGGCGATGAGCTTCTGTCGCGCTGCAGAGGACTTCGACGTGTCATGGATCGAGGAACCAGTCAGCGCCGACGACCTCAAAGGTCTCAAGGAGGTGCGCGATTCGACCGTCATTCCGATCGCAACCGGGGAGAGCCTCGCGACGCGGTTTGATTTTCGCGATGTGATCGATGCGAGGGCCGCTGATATCCTGCAGCCAGATCCAGCCATCGCGGGCGGCATTACCGAGGTGGCACGCATTGCCGCATACGCCTCCGCACATCAATTGACCCTTGCGCCGCATCTCTGGGGCTCGGCTCTCCTATTCGCCTCGGGGCTTCATCTGGCCGCAGCGTTGCCCAATGTGGTGACGCTCGAGTACTCGATGGGATTCAACCCGATGCTGCGCGAACTCTGCCGCGACCCATTCGTTATCAGCAATGGAGATATCCATCTTCCAAAGGGTCCCGGTTTGGGTGTCACCATCAACGAGGAGTTTGTCCGCGCCTACAGCCATTCTACCGACCGATGACAAGAGGAAACTCGAGATGAAAGTAAAAGGCATTCATCATGTCGCATTGATTGTCGATGATCTGGAGAAGTGCCGTAACTTCTACACCAACGTGCTGGGTCTGGCAGAATTACCCGCCTTCGCCTTCGACTACCCAGTGCAGTTTTATCAGATCAACGAGGGAGAGCAGCTTCACCTTACCGAATGGAAAGATGCGGTTTCTTTTCGCGGACACTTCTGTCTGGAAGTTGACGATTTTGGTGAAATGTTCCGGCGGGCCCGCGAACTGGAAATTATCGACACCACCCCGTGGGGCAAGGTACGGCAATTGAAGAATGGAGCGATGCAGATGTTTGTTCGCGACCCGGCGGGCAACCTGATCGAGATCACGTATCGGGGAGCCGAACCGATCGACTCCTCGATTCGCGAAGATGAACTGTTCGAAACGTCCGACGTCTTCGTTTCGGGCCGTGAGGATGCGCGCGGCGGACGTTGATCAGCTGTGAAAATTCGCGCTCTGCGATCGAGCGACGATGCCAAACGCTCTGCGCTAGCACCCCGGCGGGAAGATCGGAACCGTGATCCGCGCTGGGGCCCGGTTTTCAAGTCTTAGTTTGTGAAGGTTGTGTCCGCTGTTGAATCGGCTGGCGGATGCGGAAGCGTTCTGATTGTAATTGATCATCGCCCCCAGAATCGGGGCGGGCATCTGCGTGCCCCAGATCTTCAGCCACCCAGTCTGCCCGGCTGGAATGACAACCTCAAATCGCGGAACGGTCTTCGGGAACGAAAAGCTCAGTCGCAAAAGCACCTGACACGCTGCGTTTGCGTTAAAGCTGTGAGGCTGCTCCTGATCATCGTACAGAATTCCAAACATCGCGCCGATGGCGTTGGCTCTGATGCTCAATCCCTCCGTTGAAAGAGCGAGGATGGAATTGATGACGATGACGGTATCGTTGCCGTCTGCTCGTGAAGGGATGTTCGACGCGGCGAGCACCGCAGGCAACCGATTGTAAGCGACGTCATCGAAGACGAGACCGGCAAGGCTCTGATCGGGGTTGATCTGAGCGGGTTGTGGCGCGATCGCAGAAATGGACTCGGCCGCCAAATTAGCGAAATGGCCAGTATCGAGCTTGACCGCTTCGTCTCCGATCAGATAGTTGAAATTAGTCGGCACGCCATTGAAGTCCGTAGCCGCGGCTATCAGATACCCCGTCGTTCCAGGATCCTGATCGAGCGCGCTGAACTGCATCGTCTGACTCTCGGACAGACAGATGAAGCGATCGATGACCGAACAGGATGCTCCCTCGATAAAGAACAGGTGGACAAAGATGCCCCTTGTATCGTGCGTATTGGTCAGATTGAACCGGGTGTTGAGCACGGCCGGATTGGTCGGGCTCGAGGAGTAGAGATTGTAAACGAGGATCGATCCCGCTTTCTGATCATTGACAGCCGAACCCGCAGGATAGGCAAGGCCTGGCTCCGCACCGGCAGCGATTGAGGACAAGACGGCCATCAAGAGCAATGCAGGCAGCACTCGCCGCAGCACGGACAACGAAGTAGTGGCGAACATTCTATACCTTTCAAGAAAGTGAGAATTAGACGAAGAGGACCGACGGGGGAATGATACGTTTGGCCGCTGGTAGGGTCAATACTGTATTACTTGTCAGTTGTCAGTTGTCAGCTGGAGAGGCGCGCAGATAGAGAGAGGCGCTTCGCTTTGGCATCTCCACACCTCTGCGTTAATCTTCCAACCGACACCGACCACTGGCAACTGACAACTGACAACTGACAACTGGCAACTGGCAACTGACAACTGACAACTGACAACTGACAACTGGCAACTGGCAACTGGCAACTGACAACTGACAACTGCCAACTTCTCCCCCGCTCGTGTTAGCATCTTCGGGAGGAGTCACGAGACATGCCGACCCAGGATCGACAAAGTGAAGAGGCCGTTATCAGTGAGGGCAAGCCCAAGCTCAAAAAGCCTCCTCTCTTCAAAGTACTCCTCCACAACGATGACTACACAACCATGGAGTTTGTCGTCTTTGTTCTGCGTACGATTTTTCAGCAACCGGAGATAGAGGCCATTCGAGTCATGCTCCAGGTGCATCAACAGGGAGTTGGAATTGCCGGGGTTTTTACCTACGAGGTCGCCGAGACCAAGGTTGCGAAGGTGGCCGCCCTCGCGCGCGAGCATCAATTTCCCCTGCTATGCACGCTCGAGCAGGAGTGAACTCTGCCAGGCACGAGACGCTGGCGAGATGTCAGTATGATTACTCGAGAATTACAAGCGACGCTCAACGCTGCGGCTGATGAAGCTATTCGGCGTAAACATGAGTTCCTGACACTGGAACATCTCCTCCTCGCGATCCTCAACGATCCGACTGGAAGCGATGCCATCGGCAAATGCGGTGGGGACCTCGCCAAGCTTCGCAGCGATCTCGAGGAATTCTTTGAAAAGAACCTCTTCCCGCTTCCCGACGGCCGCCAGCACTTTCCCGAGCAGACTGCCGCGTTCGAACGAGTGCTCGAGCGCGCCGCTCTTCAGGCTCACGCCTCAGGTAAGGAGAAGATCGATGCAGGAAATATCCTTGCGTCCCTGTTTCAGGAGGCCAACTCCCACGCGAGGTTTCTGCTCGAACGACAGGGAATTACCAGACTAGACCTCCTGAACTACATCTCGCACGGCGTCGTCAAGTCGAATGGAAACGGGAGCAGCGACCCGCAAAGCATCGGGGATGAGGACGAAGATCAAGTACCTCCCGGCGATCCGCTCAGCGCCTACACTATCGACCTGGTCGAACGTGCCGCTGCGGGTAAGATCGATCCACTCATCGGGCGCGAGTCGGAATTGCAGCGAACGTTGCAAGTCCTCGGTCGCAGGCGAAAAAACAACCCTGTCTACGTGGGCGATCCCGGTGTCGGAAAGACGGCCATTGCCGAGGGCCTGGCGCTCAAGATTCACCGAGGAGAGGTGCCCGATGTGATCAAAGGCGCGGGTGTCTTCGCGCTCGACATGGGGGCGCTTCTTGCCGGCACCAAATATCGCGGACAGTTCGAAGAGCGGCTGAAGCTGGTCATATCCGAGCTCAAGAAGAGACCGGGTGTCATCCTATTTATCGACGAGATTCATACGATTGTTGGCGCCGGTGCTGTCAGCAGCGGCTCGATGGATGCGTCAAACATACTAAAACCGGCACTCGCGTCGGGGGAATTGAGGTGCATCGGATCCACCACCTACGCTGAGTACAAGAATTCTTTCGAGCGCGACCGGGCACTTGCCAGGCGTTTTCAGATAATCGAGATCAGTCAACCAACGGTTGAAGATACGATCAGCATACTCGAGGGGCTGAAGAGCCATTACGAGGCGCACCACCACGTCAAATACAGTAGCGGGGCGCTGCGGGCCGCGGCCGAATTGTCGGCGAAGCATATCAACGATCGCCATCTCCCTGACAAGGCGATCGATGTCATCGATGAGGTCGGAGCTTCGATGAGACTTTTGCCGGAAGCGGAGCGGCCGGAGGTGATTGGCGAATTCGAAGTCGAATTGGTTGTCGCGCGCATGGCAAAGATCCCGCCGAAGAGCGTCTCAGCATCGGACAAGGATCGATTGTCGGGCCTCGAAGCGGACCTGAAGACTGTGATTTTTGGTCAGGAGTCGGCAGTAAAGCAGGTCGTCAATGCGATCAAACTATCTCGTTCCGGGCTGAGCAATCCGGAAAAACCCATCGGCTCATTTCTTTTCTCGGGGCCGACAGGGGTTGGTAAGACTGAACTGGCCAAGCAACTGGCGCGCGCCCTTGGAGTTGAGTTTCTGCGCTTCGATATGAGCGAGTACATGGAGAAACATACAGTGTCACGGCTGATCGGTGCACCACCCGGCTATGTTGGGTTTGACCAGGGCGGGCTGCTGACTGATGCCATTCAACGAACACCCTATTCCGTTCTCGTGCTCGATGAGATTGAAAAGGCGCACCCGGATATCTTCAACATCCTGCTTCAGGTCATGGATCACGCCACGCTCACTGACAACAATGGAAAGAAGGCTGACTTTCGCAATGTCATCCTGATCCTGACGACCAATGCCGGGGCGAGAGATTTGACAGGGGAGAGGATCGGCTTTCGGCAGGACGTGACCGGAGGCGCCTCGGGCACCGGGAGCAAGGGGAAGGGTGCGATCGAACGCACCTTCAGCCCCGAATTTCGCAACCGGCTGGACGCATGGATTGCTTTTGATCCGCTCACCTTCCCAACTATCGAGCGGGTTGTTGATAAGTTCATCGAAGAATTGCGACGCCAACTGGTTGAGAAGGACGTAACAATAGACCTCTCCGAAGAGGCCCGCGCCTGGCTGGCGAAGCGAGGCTTTGATCAACAGTTTGGTGCCCGCCTGATGTCACGGCTGATCCAGTCAAAGATCAAGGAGCCACTCGCAGGTGAGATTCTGTTTGGGTCGCTTTCGGCCGGTGGTCATGTGCAGATCGCCGTTGAGGGCGACGAATTGCGGCTGGGATGTGAGGGCCGAACCGCGGATGAGTAGCGAATGGAGAGCTGCTCGGAAGGAGAGAATGTCGCAAACATTCGAGCACTTGATTGTCGACGTTACCGAAGGAATAGCGCGAATCACATTGAACCGGCCGGAGCGACGCAACGCGCTGTCGTTGGCGATGATGCGTCAGCTGATCTCGTGCATTCGGGGTCTCGGCGCGGACGGTTCCGTCCGCGTGCTGATTCTCGCCGCGAAGGGCCCGGTCTTCTCCTCAGGTCATGATCTCAATGAACTATTCGGTCGTTCGATAGGCGAATATCGGGAGCTGTTCGATACCTGCGTCGAGCTCATGACTGTAATCGAGCACATATCACAGCCGGTCATCGCCGAAGTTGACGGCCTCGCGACAGCTGCCGGCTGTCAGCTGGTGGCGACGTGTGACCTCGTGGTGGCATCGGAACATGCTCGCTTTGCAACACCCGGGGTTCGCATCGGACTCTTTTGCAGCACTCCGATGGTTGCGCTGAGCAGGGCAATCGGACGAAAGCGCGCTCTGGAAATGCTGCTTACGGGAACCCAAATCGATGCAGAGAAAGCCTCGGCCTGGGGACTCGTGAACCGAGTAGCGAAATCCGAAGCTCTTTGTCGGGAGACTCTGGGGCTGGCGCGAGAAATTGCTGAGGCGAGCGGTCTGACAATTGGCATTGGAAAGCAGGCCTTTTACGCGCAGATCGATCTGGACGAAACGCAAGCCTACCGGCACACCAAAGAGGTCATGAGCCTCAATGCGCTTGCCGACGACGCGCAGGAAGGCATCGGAGCCTTCCTCGAGAAGCGCAAGCCGACCTGGAAGGGCCGATGACCGGCCCATTCGTCTCTATGCGCCTTCACCGGCCATGACCTTCCCGATCAGCCCGTTCCAGGGCGGAATGACCAGTGAGACGTTGCCGTGCGCGCGACTTTGGCAGGCGAGTCGGATGAGCGAATCGACCTGGCCGTTGAATCCCGCATAGCCGAAGTCCCTCATTTTGGTGATCTCGCGCGGTGTCGGAGGTGCCAACTTTGTTGAGTCCGAAAGGATTCCGACCCAGCAGGTGCCGCACGCCGCGGTGCGACACTCGACCGGTATTGGCCCCTCGATGCAGCGACTATCACGCGCGGCATGGTCTCGAGTATCTCGGGCGGCTGCCGTTGTCAGATCCTGGTCGTTGATCACCTTGAAGGTTGCCTTGGGATCATACTCACTGAAGTTGACGCTGAACTGCTTGTCGATTGTCCTCAGGAAGCCGAGTACCCCTTGCCCGTCATCGCGGGCCCGATTCGCGAGGACTTGTTCCGGGCTCATTTTCCAGCTTGCGCCGTAATCCCTTACTTCTGCGTCCTCTCGGAAACGTTCGTGACCAACCTGCTGCAAGGTCATGAAGGCAACAGCCGTCATGCCGACGAGAAGTGATGCATCCACGCCCAACCTCGAGGCGCAGTGTTTCGCCGCCTCGAGGATCTGCTCATTGAGGTTCAGGCTCTGAGGAGATCCCGCAGCATACTCGTTTACTTCCCGCTTAACGTCCCGCCAGTATCGATGCCCATAGAGGAACTGATGCGAGCTGTCGACCTGTTCGGCGAGCCGAAATCGCCCTGAAAGCCGGAGTTCGAGGATGCTCTTTGAAGGGTCCGGTGAGTCAGAGATTGCCCGGTGAAGGGCTAGTGGAAAGAAAGCGAACCAGATCCGAACCGCGCGCGCGTCAACGGGGTGAATAGCGCTCTGAAGACGGTCCAGTGCCTCGCCCCATGCTTGATCATTGTGCCGATCGAGAAAGGCTCCAAACAAACTCTCAGTACTTGCCATTGATGGTTTCATGTCTCTTTTCAAATTTGAATGACGAGTTGGATTATTGCTGCTTGTTCGAAGATACCCGCTCCGCAGGCCACGAGCAAGTGGCCGGGATCTGGGGAAAAGGCCTCAGGTGGCAGAGATCAGGAGTGTAGGGATCAGGAGGGGGTAGGGATCAGGGGTCAGGGAGCAGGGGTCAGGCGGGGCTACCGCCCTGATCCCTGCTCCCTGATCCCTGGACCAGCCCCTTAAGGGAAGTGGAGTTTGAAAATCAACGGGGCAAGCGTTATGCTCTATCTTTTAGTTCCTCAGTAAATTTGGCTGCTGTCTGACTCTATGTCATCTCTGATTCGCAATTTCTCGATCATCGCCCATATCGACCACGGTAAGACAACACTCTCGGATCGACTCCTTGAGGCTACGGGAGCGCTCGAACAGAGGGAAATGTCCGAGCAGGTCCTCGACGCGATGGACCTTGAGCGCGAGCGAGGCATCACCATCAAGATGCACGCCGTGAGGCTCAACTACGTGGCAAAAGACGGCCAGACTTATATTCTCAATCTGATCGATACGCCGGGGCACGTCGATTTTTCCTATGAGGTCTCGCGAAGCCTTTCGGCTTGCGAGGGTGCCCTTCTCGTCGTTGATGCCAGTCAGGGGGTCGAGGCGCAGACTCTGGCGAATGCCTACCTCGCGGTCGAACACAATCTTGCACTGATTCCGGTGATCAACAAGATTGATCTCCCGGGGGCGGAGCCGGAGAAAGTTCTTGAGCAGATAGAACACACAGTTGGTCTGGGAGTACATAACGCTATTCTTGCCTCTGCGAAGTCGGGGATCGGGATCGAGGAGATTCTCGAAGCGATCGTGCACGAGCTGCCACCTCCGGGCGGTTCAGACACAGCTCCGCTTAAGGCGCTGATCTTCGATTCCTGGTTCGATCCGTACCGCGGTGTGATCGTTATGGTGCGCGTCATTGATGGCGAACTGCGGTGTGGACTCAAGATCCGGCTGATGGCGAAGGGCCGCGACTACGAAGTCGAGGACCTCGGAGTTCTGACTCCTAAACCTCGTCAGATCGATAAGCTGGGAGTTGGCGAGGTTGGGTTCATTGTTGCCAACATCAAGACGGTGGCCGATGTCAGCATTGGGGATACAGTGACCCTGGCGGCACGACCGACGCTTGAGCCTTTCCCGGGTTTCCAGGAAATCAAGCCGATGGTCTTTGCCGGTCTCTATCCGATCGACACCAACCAG
>JBDTUW010000102.1:0-9307 GCA_040007555.1 Acidobacteriota bacterium
TAGTTGAGTACAAACACTCTACGATGGAGTTTAATGCAGTTGCTCGCGTGATAGCACTTGGCGGCGAGACCATCACGATCACCAACAACACCGTCTTTATTGACAAGAAGGAGCTCGCCGAGTCATTCAAGACCCTGCCTTGTAACGAACCGGAGCAGGACTTGAATCTGCCCTGCTCGAACTTCGGTCCCTTCAGCATTCCAGCGGGTGAGTTCTTCGTCATGGCGGATAACCGCGGCGAGAGTCTTGATAACAGGTTGTTAGAGCCGCATTCGCTAAGCCGTCGCCAAATTGTGGGAAAGGTAGTTTCAATCGTCAGCAAGAGAAAGCCTGACTAACGAAGGCGCGAGACAAACCGGGCGGGTGCGAATTCAAACAAAGGAGAAGGAAATGACGGCTGAAGATAGTAAGGCGGCTAATGAAAGCGAGATCCGTCAGCTGTTCAATGATCAGGTGAAGGCTATCCGTGCCGGGGATGTTAAGGGCGCGACGTCGAGCTACGCACCGAATGTCCTTTCATTCGATGTCGTCAATCCGCTGCAGAAAACCGGATTGGAAGCGTGTCGAAAGCGAACGGAGGAGTGGTTCTCTTCATTTCAGGGCGCGATCGGCTTTGAGCATCGCGACTTAACGATCATAGCGGGCGATGATGTAGCCTTCTGCCATAGCCTCAACCATGTCGACGGAACCAAGACCGATGGCGCGAAACTTGAGATGTGGTGGCGCGCCACATTCTGTTTACGGAAGATTGACGACAAGTGGCTCATCACTCACGAGCATGCCTCGGTGCCATTCGACGTCGAGACCGGCCACGCTTCGTTGGATCTCAAACCATAGAACCTGGCGGAGATTCCAGCTACCGCTTGGATGCCCTCGTCACCTCGGACTCGAGATCCTTGGCACTGAGGTAGCCGACAAGTTTCCCTTCGCTGTCGACAACAGCTAATCGCCCAATCGGACTGAGTTTCAACTTGCGCGCCGCGTGTGCAATTGACGCCTGGACCGGGATAAAGAGCTCATCGCTGATCGGATCCATGACCTCGCGAATGGCGGAGTGCTCCCACTGTTCCCTTGGTAATTGTCGGAGTCGCTGTAAATCCAGAATGCCGTGAAGGCGCCCGTCCACCGCTACGGGAAAGCTGGTATGGCGATGCGTTGAGAGAGTCTCCTCAATAAACTGGTCGATTCTTCGCTCGGGTAAGACGCTCACTGGAGGCCTGCTCATGACTGCCCCAACAGTTCCTTCCTGGCGCCAGCGGAGATCGTCACCATTCGTCGGCGTAGTGGACTCGCGCATCGCTTCCTGCCTGTGACGCCAATCGCTCTCGGCAACATTCCTGATGAAGAAACCAACAATCAACATCCAGACGCCAGTGAGGTAATCACCCCACCACAATGCCGAAAAGATTCCAAACGAACTGAGCATGTAGGCAATCCCCACACCCATCCGCTTGGCAGTGCGCGTCGCTCCCATGACATCGCCCGATCGATGCCAAAGCCACGCCCGCATGGCACGACCGCCATCAAGCGGAAGGCCTGGAAGCAGGTTGAACATTGCCAAAACAAGATTGCCGAGAAACAGATAGCGGAACACTTCACGAAGCGGCAACTGGAGTGGATTGACCGGGCCAATCCATTCAACGAAGAACAGACAAATGAGGAAGAGCAGTCCAACGAGAAATGACATCGACGGGCCAGCGATCGCGATTCGAAGCTCGGCAAGAGGTTTGCTCGGCTCGCCCTCGAGACGCGTCCAGCCGCCGAAGATGTGCAACTGAATGTCGCGGATCCCGATGCCCTCGACTCGCGCCATCAACGCATGCGCGAACTCATGAGCGAGGATCGAGGCAAAAAGCAACGCACTCATCAGGGCGCCGAAAAGATAGTACTCGAAAGTCGTGAAACGGAATCCCGTCTGACGAGGCAGATAGTAGGCAGAAGCAAGCCAAATGTGCAGGGCAACTACCGGCAACCAGGTGTAATCCGCAAACACCGGTATGTCGAAAAGGCGCGCGATCTGGAAATTACGAAACCGCATATCATTGGCCTGGTCAGAATCGTAGGCGGTATGCACACGAACCCATTGTCCCTGCTGCCCCTGACGTCCCTGCTGTTCCGATTGTTCCTGACAATTTCTCTACGTCGTCGAAAACTCTCTTCGCAAAACGTCCTTCAGTTCATCGAGGTGGTTGTCGAAGAAGTGCTCGGCGCCGGGTATCTTGATCAGCTTCCACGGAATATCTGTGGGCAAGCGCTCGAGCCTCTCCTCAAGCGGTTTGAGGGGTGCAATCTTGTCCTGCTCGCCGTGTATGAAGAGTTTCGGCTTTCTGCACGAATCCAGAAATGCAAGCTCCTTGATCCGCAGCGGCGTGCCAATCGCGACGACCTGTTGCGCTCGATCATCGTCACATCCAAGTTGCAGACCCACCGCGGCGCCAAAGGAAAATCCCGCGATCACGACTTCGCGGGCCTTTGGCTGATCCGTCAGCAGGTGATCCAGGGCGAGGCGCGCGTCGTCGACTTCCCCGCGCCCATCATCGTGCTGCCCGGTGCTCTCGCCCACACCGCGAAAGTTGAACCGAAGCGTCGTAAAACCCGCCTCCTCGAGCGCCTTCGCAGCGCGATATACCACTTTGTTGTGCATCGTTCCGCCAAAGAGCGGATGGGGGTGAAGGATCAGAGCAACACGCTCGACATCTCGGGCGTGTGGGCGATAGATCGCTTCAATCTGACCGTGCGGCGACGAAATCAGTAGATTGCCTTTTGGGTACATTCCTCTACGGTCTCAATAACACTTTGAGCACGCCGGGCTCCGCAGCTGCGGCCATGGCAGCAACTCCGTCCTCAAGCGAAAACTCCTCATCGATCAATTCCTCGAGATTGATCCTGCGTCTCATCAACACATTCACAGCCCGCGCGAGACGGCCACATCGGGACCCAATGACATTGATCTCATCGACGACGATGCGCCACGCCTGCAATGAAACCTCACCATGAAATGTCGATTTGAGGACGATCGTTCCGCACGGCCGCACGAGATCAATGGCGAGGGTCAATCCACTCTCTGATCCGCTCGCCTCGATTACATAGTCGAAGCGTCCCGCTGCGGGGCGATCAAGGTCCTCGCAAAGGATAGCCTTAAGCGCGCCTCTCTCAGCCAGAGCCAGCTTGCGCCGATGCCTCCCGATCAGGAGAATCTCGCACCCGGTCTCACTGAGGATCCGGACAATCAGTTGAGCAAGTTTCCCATCGCCAATGACCGCGACTCGGTCAGCGCTTTCGATGGTCACCTGATCGAGTATCTGGCACGCAGCCGCAAGCGGTTCCGCAAAGACAGCCTCGCGGTCGCTAATCTCGTCCGGGATAGTGAGTAGATTCGTGGGAGGCAGCGAGAGGTATTCGGCAAAAGCGCCATCGCGGCCGTGGATTCCGAGGACTGTGCGTCCTGTGCAATGCCGTGAGTCGCCACCGTGACAGAGCTCACAATCGCCGCAGCCCGCATTGATCTCCCCCACCACGCGGCGCCCTATCTGGTCAGTGTCTGGCGACGACTCGACAACACCGACAAACTCGTGCCCAAGCGTGCCCTGGTGACCGGAGTAGCCCCGAGTGATGTGCAGGTCCGTACTGCAGATTCCCGCGAGAGCAACCCGCACGAGCGCCTCGTCGTCATGATGCGGTGGAGGCACATCGAGGACTTGCAAGCAACCCGATTCAAATCTCAACGCTCTCATGATCGCAGCCGATCGTTAGCGTCCGGCAGCATCCGGCTGGCGGCTCAGAACATACACGCCACCTGAATAGGAACCAGCGTAAAGGCGGTTGCGGTCGAATGGATCTGTCGAAAGCGACCAAAATCGACGGCTCGGAAGAGAAGCAATATCGAGCGGCTCAAAGGTCTTTGCCGAATCGCGCGAAAAGTAGAAATTGCCATGGCTGAAATCGCCGACGTAGACCTCGCTGGGATTGGATGAACTGACCTCGATGGCGCTGACCGTAATGATCTCCGGCATCCCACCGCCCCTGCGCTCAAATCGGCGGCCACCATCAACGGAACGAAAGAAACCGCCGGTGGTCCCGACATAGAAAGTTTCTGCGCGTCGCGGATCAAAGACGATCGCCTTGATTCGTTGCGACTCATCTTCAAGCACCAGCCGGCGGAAGCTCTGGCCATAGTCGCGTGATGCGAATAATCCTTCCTCTGTACCGACCCAGATTGCGCCGGGGGCAAGCGGATGAGTCGCCAGAGCGTTGATCGAAGAGCTTGTCAGAACCACTCCATCAGCATCTGCGATCTTGAGCGCCTTCCAGCCCTTCTTTTCGTCGTCCGTGGAAAAGAGTCCATCCCAGGTGGCGGCAAGCAACCCCCGCGCCTCGCTCGAACCGTCGGGCACAAACGCGACGATCTGAAATACCTGGCTCTCCAGGTTGACCAAACCATCGTCTACCGGTTTAGAAACGACTGCCTTGGGTTTTCGCACCGGCGGCTTGCGCGCGGGCGGTTTCCTCGAAGTCGTCTTCTTCTTGGCGGTTCCCTTTGTTCGCTTCTGAACGACAGGGGTCACGGTCCGCGTAATCCTCGGCCGTGTCGCGGGGCTTGTGTTCGGTGGCGGGCCACTGGGTTCGGTAGTCAGCGGCGTCAGTGGAGCCGCAGGATCTGGCTCAGGTGCTTCCTTCTTCACCTTGATCCAGTTTCGTCCGTGGTCGTCAGAGCGAAAAACGCCATGATTGGTCCCGGCAAAAAGGGTCTCGGTTTGCACGGTCGACTGGTAGATAGAATAAACGTCCCGGACTCCCATACCCCGCATCGATTGCTGCCATGAGACGCCGCCATCCTCGCTGACAAACAGGCCACCGTTGGCGCCATCAAAAAGCACGCCAGCATAGACGCGGTTTCGCTCGCTGCGATCGGCAACGACGGTTCTCACCTGGCGGCTGATAAAACCCGCATTGCTCGGGTCATAGCTTTCGCCGCCATCGTTACTGACCAGTACTCCATAGTCGTCGGTGCCGAGAAAGATTCGATCGGGGCGATCCGGATGCACGGCCACGGCGTTGATGACGAGACGCAACGGCGTGACCCGGCTCCAGCTCTCAGGCTTGCCGCTTTCAGTAGTCCGCCAGAGCCCTTCGGTCGTGCCCGCAAAGAGAATGTTGGAACGTCCAGGGTGCTGGAAAATGACATGCGTTCGGCGGCTGGTGGAGGGGATACCTTGAATCTTGACCCATTGTTTGCTGGCATTGCTCGAGCGATAGATGCCACTGCAGGCACTCATCAGAACGATCTCGGGGTTCTCTTCGTCGATGTGGATCGCGAAGATGTCCGAGTCATCGATCATGCCGCTTTCCTTCGATCCCGCCCGCTTCCAGTTCTGCCCGCCATCAGTCGTCTTCCAGGGTAGATGAGTGGTCCCCGCATAGAGCGTGTCGGAATCGCGTGGGTCAATCGCCACCGAATGAAAATTTCGCAGTTCCGCGTCATTGTCGGGAGTGATCCGTTTCCACGACGCGCCACGGTTGTGCGTCATGTAGATACCGTCACGCGATGCGACGGCCAGGACCGCTGGGTCCTTCACCGCCTGAACCATTCCGAGCACGCCGCGGTTGCGCATCCCTTCCAACTCACGCCAAGTCTCACCCGAATCCTCACTGAGAAAAACACCGCCTCCAGACGCCTCACTCGCACCGACATAAACAAGTCCCGGTCGTGATCGATCAAAGAGTATTGCAGTCAGGGAGTAGCCGGTGGCGGAGAGTCCGGGCTTAAGTCGCCGCCAGACCGCGCCCCCATCCGTCGAACGAAATATCTGGCCGTCTTTGGTGCCGATCAGGATCAGATCACTGTTACGCGGGTCGATCGCAAGCGAGACCACATCACCGCCAAACGGCCCCGTCATCTGCCAGACGCGCTTTGACGAAGTGATCTCAGGGTCGATCTCATTTACTGCTCCAAGGACGCCGCTGACATTGGCCGGTGCGCTCCCGGCCCCCTTCAGCTGGCCCGGCGTGGCAGTTATGCTCAATAGCAGGATCACCGCCAAAAAGGTCAACGACAGGTGAGGTGTCAGAAGGTGCCTGACGCTATCAATCTTCATCAAAATCTCCCAGCCTCCGCGTTTATTTCGATTACAGTCCTTCAACTGCCGTCATTGGGGCAAGGGCAGTTGTTTCATTATTATAGCCACAGTAAGCCCCAAAATCACAGGCGAGCCTCTTACCATAAGGGAGGCATTTGACCACTCGTGGCTGTGTCGGACTGCAACTGGCGTGCGTATTGGCGAGCAATTGTTCGCGTGCTGGAGACGAAATTTCAGAGACCGTCAATAATGACCGGCAATTTTAACCGGTAATTAGGGCTGGCAATTATGGCTGGTCGCGTTGGTAAAGGACGAGTCTTTCGCCAGGGCGAAGGGCGATTGGCCCGGTCACTCGGCGCCAGATGGGGACCCTCGCGATCTTCTCTTCCTGGCTCACATTGGCGATCAGGAGCGGTTGTGTCAACGCGGCACCCGGTGCTGTCAAATCCGGCAGCGAGCCCGTATAGGCGACATTCTTATATCGCCTCAGATACCAGGGCAGCGGCCAATACGCCGGCGACGCCAGGAATACTCCCGTCGTCTCCTTCGTGGGTAGAGCCGCGGCTGCATCGTCAACCGCCTTCACAAGATTGAAGATATCCCTCTCTGTCTGAGCATAGACATAACCGTATTGAGTATCTGTATAAGCCTTCCATTCAAGCTTCTTACCCAACCGGCTGAGATATCCCACATGGTTTTCGTTATCATCATAAAACTGGAAATTCACCCGCAACGCCATCTGCCACGCAAGGATCAGCCCGACCAGACACACTACGACCCACAGCAGCCTTGGCGAGACCGGCGGTAGCAGGCGATATACCTCGGACGCAGCATATCCGCCGAGAATCGCCAGCGGCACCAGCATATTGACCATCAGCCACGGCGTCTTGTATGGGATGAGGGAGTACGTCAGAAAAATTCCAAGAGTCCATGCCGCGCTAAAGAGACCGAAGCGACTCCCGCGTAAAACGACCACCACGCCACCCAGCAGCCCGCTTATCAGGAGCGGCAATTCCAGCTTGTGCAGAATCCCAAAATAGTACCCGAAACTGTGAACGTGCTCGTTGCCGCTTCTCTTTGACCAGAGGAAAATAGAGCGAACGGCATCGGGAACACCCCTCGCATTACCGAAGAAAGACGAATAGAGCAGCACGTTCACCAGCAGGACGATAACGGTCGCCGCGATCAGGTGATCGCGCGAAGGGACAAGTCCTCGAGCCTCGCGGACAAGTTCAGCGCCCAGGCTCGAGATACTGAAAGTGTCTTCCAGCAACAGGCGGCGCGTGTGCTCCCAGATAGCGGCTGAGAGCGCCGCCATCACCAGCACGATGACCGTGATCAACGCTGTTTCCTTCGTAGCAAACAGCAGACCCAGCGAAAGCGCAAAACTCGCAAGCCAGGTAAAACGGTGCGTTTCGAGATAGCGCCAGGCCGAGACAATGATCGCGAGGGTAAAGAACGCGAACGACATCTCGTGGATAAAGTCCCTCGAGAAATAGACCAGCCCAGGTGAGACCGCCATCATCAGACCCGCGAACGCGATGCCAAGCGTCCCCAGCTCCCGGCGCATCCACCAGAGAATCGCCATCGTCAGCAGTCCAAAGAGAGCCGGCCAGAGGCGCAACGCGAGATCGGTCTCGCCAAGTACCGCCAACGCTCCGAAGGCAAGATAGTAGAGCGTTGGACCGTGATAGTTCTGAGGGTCGTACGCATACTGTCCCTGATGAGCGAGATTGAGGAGGAAGTACGAATTCACTCCTTCGTCATGGTGCAGCGGCTTAATCCCAATGTCGTGGAATCGCAGCCCGAATCCAAGTAGAAGCGCGAAGGCAAAAAGGGCGATCCCGAAAAGTTGCTCTCGCTTTGTTATCGTGGTTACAGCAGTCTCATCCTCTAGCATTGGGTTTCGATCTCTGATCAGTGGCGGATAGAGAAAATGCATTCTAGCCTAGTCACACAAAACCTGTAAGTGAATCGAGTTCCGGGTAGAAGTCTGTTCCTTACTGCTGAGTTCGCCGATCCCGAAAATAAAGCGGCGGCAAGCATCCGCACTCCAAGTGCGGCAGCACTTCGCAAAGTGTGTTTCGGCGCGCGCTATCTCTGCTAATATGCAGGCCGGAGGAAGAACCTCGGAATGACTCTTGAAAAACAACGGCGACCGAAGGTCGGACTTGCACTGGGTGGTGGAATGGCTCGGGGCACGGCACACATCGGCGTCCTGAGAGTTCTCGAGCGACATGGAATTCCGATAGATCTGATCGCCGGGACAAGTGTCGGGTCCCTGATTGGGGGCGCCTATGCGGCCGGTCTCAGCCCCGATCAGATAAACGATTTCGCGCGCACAATCAGATGGAGTGATCTCGGTCGCGTGACCGTCTCTCGCCTCGGCTTTTACAGTAACGCTCGCACTGAGGACTACGTCCGCGCCAAGTTTCCCGTCACCGAATTCGACAAACTACGGCTGCCATTTGGTGCTGTCGCAACGGACATTCAATCCGGCAAGATGGTTGTTTTCACCGAAGGCAGCGTGCCCCTTGCAATCAGGGCGAGTTGCGCCATGCCCATCTATTACGTCCCTGTTCCCGTCAACGGCCGACTGCTCGTGGATGGCGGCGTCGTTGGCCATTTGCCGGCATCGGTCGCGCGGATTATGGGTGCCGACATAGTCATCGCCGTTGACGTCAACTCCCAGCATCGGCCGATCGCGCCGCCAACGAATTTATTCACGATCATGTCTCAGAGTCTATCGATTATGGGCAGGAGCACCGTGTCTTATCTTTATCAGGATGCCGATATCGTGATCATCCCGAAGATCGGACATATTCGCCCAGATGATCTGCGAAAGGCGCCAGAGATGATCGAGGCCGGTGAGAAGGCTACGGAATTACTGGTGAGAAAGATCAAGTCCATACTTTCACCGGAACAACCGGGGCTTCTGCGAAAGCTGTTCAGCCGAAAGGAGACGGATGGCCGGAGAATGACGCGATTACGCTAATCTGATTTTGGATTTTAGATTTTGGATTTTGGATTGAAGAAGAGGAAGAAGAAGACTCACGCGAAGCCGCGAAAGACGCGAAAGACGCAAAGAAGAGCAAGGAATGGTTTGATTGAGCCTTTTTGAAGTTCATAGTTCGGACAGGAAGCACCAAACCCATTCTATTCCTCTTCGCGTCTCTCGGAGCGCCGGGCAAAGCTCGGCTGGTCTAGTGAACTGAAAGGAGTTCACCTTG
>JBDTUW010000103.1:0-9243 GCA_040007555.1 Acidobacteriota bacterium
CGTGCTGCTTGGAGGGTCCCAATCGAACCTGTCAGGCCTGACGATCTGGACCGGCAAACTCGAGCTGCCCTCAGACAAGAAACTTGCTGAGGAGCAGTGCTCTGATCCTTTGAGATCAAGGATCAGAATGAAACGAGTGTCTTCCACTGCAGGTGAACGGTTGGAAGGCATGTAGTTGCTGGTAGCGCCTTCTTTCACCCATTCCTTCTTCGCATCTTGCGCGTCCTTTCGCGTCCTTTCGCGTGAGTCTTCCTGTTCCCCACTAGAGTGTTCCTAAGCAGATTCACTATCCTCAACAAGACTGCCAATTCTTCGAGCGGCAGATACAGGGCTGGAAGCGGATATGATTAAGGAGCTTACCCAAGACTTCGCGTGAGCGGCGATTCAAGCCAGACCGTGCCCTGTGAACGCGCGGGGCAGACGGAGACTAGTCGCCCGCTCTCTGATCTCGACCGGGCGGCGTGCCAGCGGCTCGCCTCCAGCATCGCGGCCCCGCGCGTGTTCCAGACCGCCGAGGTTGTGATAGATCGTCGCGACTTCGGGGTGAGCCTGACCGAGCGTCCCTGCGGTGATTACCAACGCCCGCTGGTAGAGCCGCTCCGCTTCGTCGAAGTTGCCCGTGTATTTGTAGAGCACGGCCAGGCTGTGAACAGCGAAGGGAAACCGATCCGAGGTGCGCAGTCGACAAGTTATGTCGGGGCCATACTACCGATGGAGGAATTCGGGCAACGAATCTACACCGAGGCGGTGCGCAGAGGAATGCGAGAGGCCACGGAGGTAATCGTCATCGGAGACGGAGCGCCGTGGATCTGGAATATAGCAGCGAAACATTTCTGGGGAGCGACGCAGATACTGGACCTGGATCACGCGCTGGAGCACTTGGCCGATGCGGGCAAGGCGGCATTCGGGGCATTAAACCCGAAGAGCCGACAATGGCTCTTTGCGCATCGTGAGGACCTGAGAAATGGAGATGTCCAAGCAGTGGTGAGAAGCTTGAAACGTCTGCGGCCCTCGGGATCAGAAGAAAAAGAGATAGTCAGAAGGGCAATCGAGTACGTCGAGAAGAACCGGGATCGGATGCGGTACCAGGAGTTTCGCACGCTGGGGCTATTCGTAGGTTCTGGCGTCGTTGAGGCTGGATGCAAGACCGTCATCGGTAGAAGACTGAAGCAGGGTGGGATGAGATGGACGGTAAAAGGAGCGAACTCCATAATCGCCTTGAGGTGTTGCCAGCTGACCGGCAGATGGGAAAGCTACTGGGAGGCACGTGCAGTCAGATAGCCTGTACAAATATGACGCACACTCCCGTTTTTTGCGTCTGTCCTTAGTTATGGTTAGTCCTTTTCGGGCTTGTCAAGATATGCACCGCGGATGTGTAGCACGTATACCTTCCTTCCACGCACCGTAAACAGCACTCGGTACCGCCCGACGATTAGTTGCCTAATTTCTGCGGCGAATTCGTTGTCTTCTGGTGCGAGCGGACATCGATCCGGGAACGTTGCCAAGCCCTTCACGGCTTTGCGCATCTGACGTGTCCACCTTTCCGCCTGTGTCTTGCCCCACGTCTTCACTCCCCAGCGATACGAGGCTTCCACGTCCTTCTGAGCAACGGAGGTAATAATCACCTGGTATCCCATCATTCTTCGTCCGAGATGCGATGTCTTGCGAAGAACTCGGCAAAAAACTCCTCCCCGGGTCTCCCTTCTCCCTTCCTCATGCTTTCGAGGCCTCTGCGGATTCCCTCTATGGTCTCGATGCGATCCTTTGCGTCAAGTAACACCTGGTAGCTTTCCGCGTCTTGCACAACAAGCTCGGCTTTACCGTTCACCGTGAGGACCACTGGTCTCTTGCTCTTTTTCATCTGCTTTAAGAACTGCGACGTCTTACGCTTGAAGTTTGAGAGCGAATCAATGTCATTCTTCAGTTTCAGCACAAGTCCTCCTTGTCTCAAATCTGCACCAAATTTGATGCTACACATCTTCCGGGATAGTTACAAGGTGGAACAGGGCTGACGCTCACCGAACCCTTTGCCGAAATGACTCGGCAATTCGAGCGTCAAGATTACGATGGACACCTGCTGCCATGTTCTCTCCACATGCAGCAGGGGCCCCAACAAGCTCGGAGAAAATGCTATTCAAGAACGTTGGCACACTATAGGCACATATTCGCATCCTGAAAAACATTAGGACGACCTTCGGCAGGTCGCCCTAACTATTTGTGCCTATTGGAATACGGTGGTGGCCCAAGGAGGGATTGAATCCCCGACACACGGATTTTTAGTCCGTTGCTCTACCAACTGAGCTACCTGGCCACAGTCTCGGTTCGCGCCGTCGCGAGGTTCAACATCCTGGCGACCTCAATTCCGAGTGTCACGCTCCATCGACCGTACTCCGGTCGTTCTCGGCCAGCAAGATACGCATCATCAACCTTTACTGATCGGATCACAGAATGGCACTCGTGACTTTGCTAACCGAAACATCCGGCTAAATGCCGTCGACGATGTCACCTGTTGCTGCGTCGTAGAAAACCGTCGTACCATCTGCCAAAGCGACTTCGTAGACAGATCGGGAATGGGCCTTGAGGCACTTTAGCTCCATCTCCAGTACAGTCTCGTGATGGCTCGTCTCAGCTTTCCGCATGATCTCCTGAAAGGTTAGCAGGCGCTTCGCCGAACTATCCATTACTGACAGCGGCGAGAGCAAGGCGAGCTTTGTGGGTGCCTTCGGCTTTGTGCCAAGAAGTTTCCCGGAGACGGCGTCGAGCTCGTACTCCGTTCCTGAAGAGAAGGTCACATCCCAGGTCGCGACCGTGCGAGCCAGATCCCATTCGAGGTCCACCTTGAGTACATCACCCGTGCCACCCTCCGCCTGCGCGCGCGTGATTGCCTCTTGCACTGCGATGTAGCGGGCCTCCGAAGATAGCCCTGCAACAGCGCTGGCCGTTGTGCGGTCGACGGAAGCTTCAGCGACCGCGCTGGCTTCTCCGGCACTATCGCTGGTACTATCGCTGGCGGACTTATCCGTTTTCTTGTCCTTCTTGTCCTTCTTGTCCTTCTTGTCTTTCTTGTCTGCCTTTTCGCCGCCATCTGACCTCGACTCGTCGCTGCCATGTTTGTTCGCCTTCGAGTCCTTACCGTCCTTCTTCTTATCCTTCGAAGACGACTTGTTCGAAGGCACGACATTCGTAAGTGATGGCCAACTCTGGGCGACAGCCATCGCAGAAGAAAGAACGATGAATGTGAAGATCGATAGAATGGTTTGCGAGCACGGTTGACCGTCAAAGTGACTCTTGCTGGTTGAGCCTCTCATAATTCTCCTTTGATTTCCTGATAGTGGATATAAGGAGGCACGTGGATATTAACCTGCAAGAGATAAACAGGGGATAAATGCCCAGCAGTAGTTATTCCATTCTCCTGGTTGTTATGTCGCAGCCCGACGATTCCGATTTGAGAGCAAGGCCGAAGGGATTCTCGCGTGAGATGAGCGGCCATCACGAAGGCTTGCTGGCGTTCGAGGGCGGATTTCAGTCGTGGCAGGCCCTACTCAGGAGAAGGCATCAACTTCCAGCTAATCGTGCAATGATCGCCTGGCGCAAGTTCCTCGACTTTGAACATCGCAGAGGTCCACATCTTTCTTCTTGATGTGCACGACGTACATTGACCGGCCACCGCCTCCGTCACCCTCTCGTCTGACGACGCTCGCCCCAGTCAGATCATCAGCGATGACCAGCAGTTTTGGCATTCGCTCACCCTTCGCCGCCTCTACCAGTTGTAGATTGGGACCGGACCGCGTAAATCGCGCCAGACCTCGTCACAGCGATCGACGGGTGTCGGAATCAAGCGGACCTTCATCGCTCGCTGCCAGATTCTGGATCAATTGCTCTTGCCTCGACGCACCAAGAATAATGCTTGAGGTCGGCGTGTGAGGGAGCAGCCAATTGAGCGAGAGCCTGAGCAATGAACGATTGGCAGCTGCGGCGGAGGCGTCCAATTCCGTTCCATGGAGCCTACGAAAGTCCATCACTCACCGTCCTTACTCACACGTCTTAACCCTGGAATCTTTCTGGCTCCCCAGCTATTCACCAAACCCTTGAATTGTAAAGTAAAAGGCGGAAACGAAGGCACCTTGATAATATGAGAATTGTCAAGACAGCTTTTAGCCAGGGGTTGGAAAAGGCGGGAAGAGATGAGTTGAGGAGGAAGGAATTGTGTGATAAACGCTTTGGCCGGCCAGCTGTGGCTCCAGTTCGGGGGCGTGTTTTTGCCGTGGGAGCGACTTTCAAATAGCGGAATCTCGGCTTGAGTTTAAGTGTGTTCTCCGAAGTGCCAGGTGCTCGATCAAAAAAATATCCGGCGAAGGATCGCGACTTTGTCGCTGACCATTCGCCGGACATGAAGTCTGACGTGACTCCTTTTGGCTATCGCTCGGATGAAGACGCACCAGCCGTAGCTGGCGCCTTCGTCCGATCACCGGCAGGAGTGTAGGTGAACCATCCAATCATCATCTCTTCCCAGGTCTGGTCGCCCCATTTGACGGCCTTGGTGGGATCCGGGTTGTACTTGTTCTTTGCCGAGTTGTCGAAATGCGCCACGCAGTCCAATCTCGTGCCCTTGGGCAGTGCGATCGGCTTTGCCGGAATATATGTGTGCTGCCAATTGAAATCGTACTTCGGCACGTTGAGCAGCACTTCGGACCGGCCATCCGGGTAGACGGCGGTATAAACAAAATCCTTGCCGCGAACGTGCATATGCGGCATGAACGAGGTAATCAGCACGTCCTCGTCAAAGGTCTTGGTTGCCTTCACTTCAGCGTTCTCGTCGCCGGCGGGAATAACAAACCTTCCATTGATCGCATTTCCGGTGACGAGCGTCTTCTTTCCAGGCTCCTTGGCAAAGACAAAACCGATCTTCGTGCGGTCCGTTGTCACTTCACCGTTCGTGGTGTAGTGCATCTGAAAGACAATGCTGCTGCCTTTCTTGATGAGGCGCGCGGTATCGGGGTCATAGACGATGCCTGTTTTGTTTGGCGTGATTCCACCGAGGTGAACCCGGCCGCCGCGCCGGAGATCGCCTTCGCCACCCGCATTGGTGTCCTTGGCGCCTGCTTCCTGCGCGTATGCGATTACATGATGCACGACCCTGCGATTGCCTGGTCGAATCTCCATCGCCGAAATCCATTTGTCCTCAGTGAAATTGGTCGGCATGGTGTAATAGAGATAAGGAATGGTGCCATCGGCCGGTACGGTGTATTCGACGGGCATCTCGATCACTGCATCCGGCGTCCCAATCGTCCATCCTTGCGCAAACTTCGGGGCAGCGGGCAAATCCTTGTCCTCACCCTTTGGCGCTCCGTCACCAACCCACGCGACGATCGTGTCTATTTCCTTCTGCGAAAGACGCGGATCGTTGGCCCAGTGACCAACTTTGGGGTCGGCACTCCACGGCGGCATTGACCCGTCCATAACCCGCTCTTTGATGGATTTTGCCCACGGCCGGACTTCCTGATAAGTCATCAGTGACATCGGCGCGATTTCGCCTGCTCGATGACATTCCGCGCAATTCTTAAAGAAAATCGGCGCGATGTCCCTGGTGAAGGTCGCTTTCGCCGGTGCCGATTTCTTCGCTGCTGCCGGCACGACGATCATCGCAAACAACGCAGTCAGCGCCACGGCGAGCACGACGGTGCGGTAGAGGTTCTTCTTCATGAGCATCTCCCTTTTCATTTTCTTGGTGCAGTCGCTTGTGTGACGCACCGGAACCAGTGTAGTCAGTTATTTTACTTTACCTACTGATCGGTAGGCAAGGTGAATTCGAGATACTCCGGCACAATATTGCAGCGCCATTTGAGAGCAGTCCCGAGGTTCGTAGTACCGCCTTCGCGCGGAATCCCACGACTTCGGACGTTCGGCGTGAAGCTGATACTTCGAACGATCCTCTGAATATTTGAAGAGAATCAACGGCTCAGAATGCGCCCATCGATACTGATCACACCCTCATCCTGGAGCTTCTCAATTGCTACGGTCTGATAGCCCAGCTCTTCAAGTATCTCGGCTGAGTGCTGACCTAGCGTTGGCGCAGCGCGCTGGATGCGACCCGGCGTTTTCTCGAAGTGAATCGGCACGCCCGTCGTGCGAATCGGGCCGATCAACGGATGGTTGATCACCGGATTCATCTCGAGCTCGGTCACCTGCGGATCATTGAAGAACTGAAGGTAACTTCCAACGGCCGCACTGGGAACACCTTTTTCAACCAGCAGTGCCTCCCATTCTGATGATGTCTTCGTCAGCAGAATCGGCTGCAGAATCGCCGTCAGCGCGGCGGCCCGAACCGTCCGCTGCCCATTCGTTCGATATTCCGGATGGATGCCAAGCTCGGATACGCCCAGCACTTCACAGAACATACGCCAGAACTTGTCCGTCGCCGCCGCAATGAAGATGTAATCGTCGTGCGTCTGGAAAATACGATACGGGTAGATTCCGATCGCACCTTCCTCTTTGCATTCCAGAGCCTCGACGAAATAGTGCGTTTGAATCGACATTACTCCCTGCAGCAGCGAAGTCTCGATCTTCTGGCCTTCGCCAGTGCGTTCGCGGTGGTACAACGCTGCGAGCACTCCCGTCACGACCAGCATCGAAGCCTGGTAGTCGGAGACCGCTACCGGGCAGATCGCCACATTTCCGCTAAAACGCACATTGTCCCGCGCGATGCCGCTCAACGACTGGAAGACGGGATCGTAGCCTGGTCGATTTCGGTCTTTCCCTCTCGAGCCAAACGCGGTCGATGAACAGTAGATCAACCTCTGATTGCGCCGGCGCAGAGTTTCATAGTCGATTCCAAGCTTCTCCGTTACGCCAGGACGGTAGTTCTCAATCACGATATCGGCGCCATCGACGAGTTGGTGAGCGATCTGCCGCCCGGCTGGAGTAGTCAAATCGACAGCAAGACAGCGCTTATTGCGATTCCACGCCTGATAGAATCTGCTCTCACCTTTAAGAAAAGGACCCCAGGCTCGCGCCAGGTCGCCGGTGAGCGGTTCAATCTTTGTCACTTCCGCCCCCAGATCACCGAGCAATGTCGCGCTGTACGCGCCATTGATAAAACTGCAGAAATCCAGGACTCTCAGACCGGCTAGCGGACCTGCCGGCTTCGTTGTATCTTCTGATTTACGTATGATCATAATCGGAATGATTGCATGAGGCGCCCGTCACAAGCGATGCGTGGGCTGATGCCAATTGACAGATGAAATGACCCGGGCCTAGACTTACCGACCGGTAAGTACCCTGTCAAGTTTCCATCACCCGCCATCCGGGTTCACCCCTGTCTTGGCGCTTCTGGCAGGTGCTCGTCTAACCTGATATTTAATAGTGAAAGGAACGTCCATGCAGTTTGAATTCTCTCCCAAAGTCCAGGATCTTCAAAAGCGGCTCCAGGACTTCATGCAGGAGTTCATCTACCCGAATGAGAAACTCTACTACCAGCAGATCGCAGATGGAGACCGCTGGCAGCCGGTCGCGATCATCGAGGAGCTCAAACCAAAGGCAAGATCCGCGGGTCTGTGGAATCTCTTCCTTCCTGAAAGCGAGCATGGCGCGGGTCTGACAAACTTTGAATACGCCCCGCTCTGCGAGATTATGGGCCGCTCCTCTTTCGCGCCCGAGGTCTTCAACTGCTCCGCGCCGGATACCGGCAACATGGAGGTTCTCGCGCGATACGGGACCAAAGAACATCAGCAACGCTGGCTTGATCCGCTTCTCAAGGGAGAGATTCGTTCCTGCTTCGCCATGACCGAGCCGGGAGTCGCATCCTCCGACGCCACCAACATTCAGTCGAGCATCAGTCGCGACGGAGATGATTATGTCATCAATGGCCACAAGTGGTGGAGTTCCGGTGCGGGAGACCCTCGCTGCGCGATTGCTATCTTTATGGGAAAGACCGACCCCAACGCGCCAAAGCACAAGCAACAATCAATGATCCTCGTCCCGATGAAGACGCCCGGTGTCACAATCACGAGAATGCTGACAGTCTTCGGTTATGACCATGCTCCTCACGGGCACGGTGAAGTCACCTATGAAAACGTGCGTGTCAGCGCCTCGAACATCCTGCTTGGCGAGGGTCGCGGTTTTGAGATTGCGCAGGGACGCCTCGGCCCGGGTCGCATTCACCACTGCATGCGACTCATCGGACAAGCGGAACGAGCACTCGAAGCGATGTGCAAGCGCGTCAGCGGTCGTGTCGCCTTCGGCAAGAAGATATCAGACCAGGGCACCGTTCGCTCCGATATCGCGCATTCGAGAATGGAGATCGAACAGACAAGGCTGCTGGTCCTTAAGGCAGCTCAGATGATGGACACAGTCGGCAACAAAGCTGCGCGAGCAGAGATAGCCATGATCAAGGTGATCGCACCCAATATGGCGCTTCGTGTCATTGATCGCGCGATCCAGGCGCATGGCGCTGCAGGTGTCTGTCAGGATTTCCCACTGGCTGCGGCCTGGGCAAACGCCCGGACTCTCAGACTCGCTGATGGCCCGGATGAAGTGCATACCGAAGCCGTCGCCAAACTGGAGCTCCAGAAGCACGAGGGCCAATGAAGGCTAAAGACAGGGTAATAGTTGTCACGGGAGGCGCAAACGGCATCGGACGCGCTCTCTGTCGCCGCTTCGCCGCGGAAGGCGCAAGGGGCCTTGTGGTCGCCGATCTTGACTCGCACGCCGCGGAAGAGGTGGCGGTCGAGATCAATAAGACCGCGCCTGGGAGTGCCTTCGCGCTTGGCGTCGATGTCAGCGACGAATCCGCTATCGTCAAGCTGATCGAGACAACCCTCAAGACATACGGCCAGATTGACCTGTTTTGTTCGAATGCCGGTATCGGCGGATCGGCGGGCGGTCCCGAGTTGCCCAATGAACTTTGGCAGCGGATGTGGGATGTCAATCTCATGGCTCACGTTTTCGCGGCCAGACATGTGGTGCCGCATATGATCGAGCGCGGTGAGGGGTATCTTCTCCAGACCGCCTCCGCTGCCGGTCTCCTCACGCAGATTGGTTCGGCTACGTACTCTGTGACCAAACATGCCGCGGTGGCGCTCGCCGAGTGGCTGGCGATCACCTATGGCGACCAGGGGATCAAGGTGTCATGTCTCTGTCCGCAGGGTGTGCGGACTCAGATGTTGCTTGGCACAGATGGAAAGCGGGATACTTTTCTCAATCCCGGCGCGATCGAGCCTGAGGACGTCGCTGAAGCCGTCGTCC
>JBDTUW010000104.1:0-9171 GCA_040007555.1 Acidobacteriota bacterium
GGACGATGCCCGGTTTATCGCAACCTATCACGGTCGCGGCTACCGCTTCATCGCGTCTGTAACAAAGGCAAGCCTCGAGGAGCACGTCTCTTCGACAGAGCAGACCACGACTCCCGCCATTGGCGGTCTCGCAAAGCGTGAATCCACCTTTGCAGATCCGGTCTACGATCAGCTTGTCGGCAGAGAAGCGGAGCTGGAAGTACTGCTGGCCGAGTATCGACGCACAGTCGAGGGCACGGGCCGCCCTGTCCTTATCCTGGGTGAGCCGGGAATCGGAAAAACACTTCTCGCTCGGCATTTCGAGAATGCAGTCTGTGATCAGGGAGCCGTCTGTCTTTACGCACGATTCTTTGATTATCGGGCGAGCCGGCTCGCGCCCTACGAGATATTCCTCGATTTCCTGCGGACGGCGCTTGGCCTCGAAGAAGCTCGGGAGCGGGGGCGGGACGAGTCGCTTACAAATTTGCGAAATGCCGTGGAATCGCGCTGGGGCATCGAACTGCCCGAAGAGTTGTTTGTCGAGAAGGGCGAGACCACGGGCGCGGCCCGAGTCCGCGGATCCACTGGAGCCTTCGCGCGCGATAATTTTCGCGCGGTCGTGCCATTGAGCCGATGTTTTCTCAGACTCAGTCGCGAGCGCCCTTTGATCATGGTGTTCGACGACCTGCAGTGGGCCGATAGTGCAAGTCGAGACCTGATCGGGTATCTCATGCGGACGATCGAGAGCGAGCCGCTCATGATCCTCGGCCTCGTTCGACGCGGCGGAACGATCGATCCTCAGCACCCACTCGCTGAATGGATGCGACTGCAGGCGAATTACCGCAGTTATACCAGCCTCACTCTCAAGCCACTTTCAGAAGGAGCGTGCCGGCAGGCGATCGAGACGATTTTTGGAGGACCGACAAAGGCCCCCGAATTACCCCCGCACGATCTACGGACGCTCTATCGGATGACTGGTGGCAACCCCTACTTTCTCACGGAGATGTTGCGATTGCTGGTGGCTGAAGGAGCGATTGCATTCGGCTCGTCCCCCGAGCCTCACTGGCAATGGCATGGCATTCGTGACCTGCGCTTGCCCGAAACAATCGTCATGGCTGCTCAGAACAAGTTTGATCGATTGTCGCCCGCTGTCCGCGAGATCATCGAACAGGCTGCAGTGCTCGGTGACGAGTTTCGCGTCGAGACCCTCTCTCTTATGGCAGGGAAGACAGAGGCGGAGGTAGCGGACTTGCTCAACGAAGGCGTGCGTAAAGGCGTTTTGTCGGATCGCGCGTTGTCCGCAGGGGAGGACTGCCGGTTCTACCACACTACCTTGCGCAGCGTCCTTTACAACAGTCTGCCACCGCGTGAGCGTCGAGAGTTGCATACGCACGCCGCCCTGGCGCTCGGGATCATCTATGCGCACGAGCCCGACCGGATTGCCGTGGCACTGAGCAATCACTACGAAGTCGCTGGGGATCTTCATCAAACGATCAACTGGAGCATGCGAGCGTGGCAGGCTGCGCGCGTGCGATGGAACTGGAACGAGGCAGTTGGATCTCTGGAGCGGGCGCAGCGCGCACTCGAAGGTCTTGAAAGCCGCGGCGAAATCAATTCGAGTTCCGCTGATCGGTTGACTCTGCTGATTGGGTTAGGCGAAGGCTACGCTACCGTAGGGCGCATGCGCGAAGCTGAGCTTGTGCTCGACAGGGCCCTGGCGCTCGCGGAATCGCTCGATCAAAAAACTGCCAAGGGCGCGGTTCTCCTGCAGCAGGGACAGACGCGTATCGGTCAGGGCCTTTATCGTGAAGCAAACGACCTGACGCGACAGGCGCTCGAGGTCTATCGCGAAGCGAAAGATAGCGAAGGTGAGGTCCTGGCACGTATTCAACTGGGTGCGGGCGAGGTGGCGATGGGGAACTACGCCGGTATCGCTCCGCTTGTGGAGATGCTGAAGGCTGAGTCCCCTGCGAGCACGATCGCGGTTATCGCCTGGGGTCTCGTGGGGTGGGCGCATGTGCTTCAGGGTCGGTATGATGAGGGCATTACGTCGCTGGAACGCGCACTGGACGAGCAGGAGCGCACCGGTGATCTGCGACAGCGAGCGACGCTCGAGCGGCGGCTGGGATGGGCGCATTTGGGTCAGGGCCGTCTTGAGCATGCCTTCGCGCTGATCTCGAGTGCCCGGACAAATTTTCGTCGAGTCGGTGACCTGCTCGGTGAGGCAAAGGCCAATATGGAGATGGGTCTGGCTCGGATCGCACAGGGTCAGTACGGCGAGGGCCTTGAGCATGTCGGCCGAACTCTGGACTCATTGAGACTTACCGGTGATGCAGATTGTGAGGCGGAAGCTCTATGGGCGCTTGGTCGAGCCCACAATGAGGCGGGCAGGAGCAGCCAGGCTGAGACGTTGCTGCAGCGTTCGCTTGAGATGTTGCGAGTGATCGGCGATCGCGACGGCGAACTGCGCGTGTTGATCGAGCTGGCGCGCTTACGGCTGGCGGGTGGAGATTTGAAATCTGCGGAGCAGTTTGCTGAGCAGGGTGTCGCGCTTGCCGAAAGACTCAGCATCTGCGACGGCCTCGGTCTGGCGCTTGTTGAGCGTGGTCGATCGAGACTGCTGTTGGGGCGCGTGGATGAGGCGCTGGCTGACTGTCAACGCGCGGTGCTGTTACTGGAGGCGTCTCGATCCGGCGAACGCTGGCGAGGATGGTGGAGACTAGCGCTGGTTCTGGAGACCCGTCCTGCTGACGCTGACCAGGTGCTGGAATTGTTGCGCAGGTCGGTAGATCTGCTGAGCTGGATGCGCGATCAGATCGAGCCTGAGGACGTGGCGCGCCGTGATGCACTGACGCGGGCGCGACCTGGTCCGGCGCGGGATCTGGCTCGCATTCTTAACCATAGCGGGTCACCGGAGGGTCGTCGCGTAAGCCGCGACTGGCTGCTGGAAGAGCATATCGATTCGCTCTCCGTGAACTAGTCGAGCGAAGCTCGGCTGTACTAATTGGATTGTTTCTCCTCAAAGATCTCCCCGATCATCTGTCTTCTCGGGGGGTTACAAATCGTAACCAAATCGTCACCGAACCGTCATGCTCTGAATTGTCGACGTGGATAGAATACCAAAAGTGAAGATCACTTTTGGTGATGGCCCTGCTTGAGACTCCTCCTCATCTTTAAGCAGACTCGGCAGGGCCAGTTTTTTGAACAGCCGCTTCATTGAACTATCGGTTTGGTCGATTGTGGATTCTGGAGGCGCAGAAGCTACTTGAGGCTGATCTCGACTGTGCGATTGAAGCGTGATCCTGATAGTGGTTTTCCAGGAACGCTGAATTCTCGAGCCTCACGGCTTGGGTTCCGCGCGCGGCGCTGGAAGGGACGAATCAGTCGAGGGGCGTGATTGGGGCTGGCTGCTTTGTCTCTTCTTCGCCGACGCGGTCGCAAATTTGGTGTGCCATTCGCATTCTGCCAAAGGTACGACTCAACGGGGTGGACTATTCCATCCCGTAATTTTTTTCTGCCGACAGCAAATCCCAAACGGGAATTCCGGGTTTCTAGTGGGTACCGGCCGTCGCGAGACGTCAGTTCATCGCATTCGTGCTAATCCCGACACATAAGGATCAGCGTCGAACCCTCATAGTCGGTACGAAGGATCTCGCGGAAGGCGACAAGCTGTACCACGACGAGGTGCACTGCGCCCCGAATGGGGCAGCCATCATATAGAGCCCAGGGCAACGCCCTGGGTAAGGCGCCCCCATCATTGAGAGGAGCCCCTACGAGGCGTTCTTCCGAAGGCGCCATCATCGGATCGTCGCCGCGCTGCACCTTCGGCGCGTCTGGCGGTGGTCGGCAAAGAAGACCGCCGCATGGTGAATTACTCCGAGAAGAGCTGCGGGCGTTTCAAATTCGAGGTACGTACTTCGCGGACAAGAGCAGTCACGTCGCCGTTGACGAATGCCCAATCACACGTGTCGCCTTCGGCGACCAGGCGATCGGGATAACTGGTGAGCCACTAGAATCCCAGAAGAGCCTCCGAAACAAGCCGCTATTAGCGACCGAGCAGGGGAAATACACGCTCAAACAGTAAGTTCTTCAACTCCCCATCGAACAATCGTGTGTCCTGAGTCCTGTTTCCCTCGCCCGAGGTGACGGCCGTATTGAAAGCTATCAGGTAAGCGCTTTTTGCGGCAGGATTCAGATAGAAATGCGAGATAAACCCATTCTGCTCGCCACTGTGACCAATGAAATGTTGCTCAGAGCCGTCTTCGATAAAGAAGCATAGGCCCATTGCCTCGCGGCGGTTCCCGGCATCACGACCCGGAAGGACCGTCACCTGCGGTTTCCACATCTCTTCGAGTGAAGAGCGCTTCAGCACGCCCTCATAGCTCACCGCGCTTTCGCCAACCCCGACGAGGAAATTCAAGTACTTCACCATATCTTCAAATGGCGCGTTCAAGCCGCCATTCGAGACAGTGATGCCGGTGTTGGCGTCAAAGCGCGCTGGCTCGAGCCGTCCGTTCTTCCGGTAATAGCTCTGACATCTATCCTTCAACATGTGATATGGCGTCGCATCGAAGTAACTCTGATGCATCGCCAATGGCTTGAAGATGTTCTTATCGACATAGACCTCATAGTCATCGCCGGTGAGAATCTCGATGACGCGGCCAAGGAAGATGATTCCGGGATTTGAGTAACTGTATTTGCTTCCGGGCTTGAAGAGAATCTCGGTGTACGGAAACATTCCCGCAAGCTGTGCCCACGTCGTTGGCTCGTGCGGTTCCCAGGGTTGATCGCCACCCCAGGGCCAGGTAGCGCCACGGAACCCGGCGGAATGGCTCATCAAATGCCTGATGGTGATGTTCTTCATTTCACCGAAGGGATTGTGGACTGCCTGAAGTTCGGGAATGTACTTGATGATCGAGTCGTCGAGGTTCAGCAAGCCGCGATCGCGTAGTTGCATGATCGCGATGCCGGTGAAGGTCTTGGTGATCGACGCCCAATGGTAGATTGTTCTTTCGGTTACAGGTTGCTGCTTTGCAAGATTCGCGCTGCCGTAGAGAAGGCTATCAACCACTTTCCCGCTGTTGAGCAGCACGAAGCTGCTGCCGACAATCCCGCGGCGCTCAAGCCCTTCATAGTAGGTCTGTTTGAACATGGTGAGTGCGGAGGCCAGGTCGGCTTGAGCGTGCACCTTCGCAGCAGATTGAGTCGCGAATGAGACGAGGATGATCAATGCCGCGAATCGATTGAGGCCGTTGCAGCGTGTTGCGAAGTAGCGAGTCGTGCAGTGGTGTTTCATGAGGATGTCGAAAGCAAGTTAGATGAAGCTTTGTTAACGTCGCACTGTAGGATTTCCCCCAACGGAAGTTTAGGAGAATTAATAACTGAAGGTTATAGATAGCGACGGTGTTTTTAGAGTGGGGCGGCTTGCCGCCGCACTCGAAATGCCGTCGCGCTACGAAAGTGCGCCGCGTGGCGTTTTGAGACCGACCGCCTCCTGGCTCATAATTCACGCGGCTTCCGAGACCCTTTCTTTATGCACTGGCTCCACCCAACTTCAATGATCCTTCTGACCAGTACGGTCTTCGCGGTTCGATACCTCGTCATGCCCTCCCTCGACGCACTTCCGGCGGAAGATGCGACCGTCTTTATGGGCAAAATCATGAACCGGTCGAGACGGGTTCTGCGTTTAGGATTGTTGATACTTGTGGTTAGCGAAGTGTACCTGTTCGCAGCTCAAACCCCGACTCAAGCGAGCTCCTGGCGCTTACTCGTCAAACTCGCACTTACCTTTGCGGTGACACTCATCGTCCTCCTCATAACTGTCTCACCGCATCGACATCTTGCTCTGAGGGTCGAACCCTGGCGCCCTCAGTTGCTGGACGCAGCACTCGCGCTGCTCATCGCCCTCATTGCAGCCTCACATTTCGAGTAGCGTCTCATGACTTATCAATGATGAGGAGTGGCGTCGCCGATCCGCCGCCGCTTGTGACATTCAGCAAGGCAGACGAGGACAGTCTGACCCCGGCGCCGGTAACATCGTTGTCGACCCAGGTATATGGATCGAAATCAACGTAATACTTCGCGATCTGAATTTGTCCATCCACGAGTCTGGGGAAGCTCTCCTCCCGAACTTCGACTCGCTCCTGAACGACGAAGGAAGCACCAAGGGCATCCCGCATCTTTTCCTGCCATAGCTCGTTACTGCACTCCCATCCCAGGCTCACACCTCGTCCGCCGTAGTCACTGTTCGGTTTGAGCACCAGTCGTTCGCGATTGGCCGCCACAAACTCAAGAAGGTCCAGACGCCGTCCGTGATACATAGCGAATCCTTCCTCAAGACGACGAGTCCACGGAATGTGATCACGAATGGCACGAATCTCTTCAGGTTCAAATAGGTGCTCGACCTCGGGATCATCGAGCAGCGCAAAGAGCGCCTTCTTGAAGAGCATCTGCACCCTGAACGAGTTGACCACACACGCCAGGTGCTCGGCGGCAGCTCTGATCAGCGGATGGTCAAAACCTCCACGTTCCAGCAACTCGCCGGTCACGACTCTCTTGTAGACCAGGTCGACTCGAAAGTCGCCTGCCCACAACCGCCCCTCGCGAATCTCGAGTTCACCCGGGTCGATGATCGCCGTGCGGTGACCTTGAGACTCGAAGTATTCGCGGCTAATCTCAAACTCGGCCCTCGTGCTTACCTCGTTCCAATCAACGATTCCTATCTGAGGATTGTCGATTCCTCCCCATTCCCGATAGCAAGCAAGCAGCGCCTGAAGAATGCGTGGCCGAATTGGCACTCGCCAGACTGGATACTTTTGAGAGAAATCGCGCACCACATCCATGCCCAGAAAAATCTCGCTCAGACAATCCCCATAAAGCAAGCCACCCGGGCTCTCCGCGTTGTATTCGACAAAGTGAAATCCCCCGTGCGAGCCGAGGAACGCGTCCAGTCGGCCGCTCGCGTCCGCGGTCGTGTAGCCGGGCTCGATCGCGATCAATCGCTCTTCATCAGGTGAGATATCTATCTTAGATCGCAAAACAGCGTTAACGAGTAGTGCAGCACCGAGCTTGCGCACCGCCCTTACGACAAGCCGAGAGCCAAGCATGACCTGGTTGTAGTCGTGCGAAGTAATAAGGAACGGGCGCAGGACACTGCAGATCGGCCGGGAGCCGAATTTGAGGTTGTAGCGATCGGTCCCGGTCGCGAGGCGAGCCTGCGCGTCCTCGGCCCGGGAGCTCTGGAGAAGTTCGTGGTAGTGTTTGATCGCCTCGTCGATCATCGGCATGGTCAATCAGTCTGTGGCGCATTCGCCGATTGGGACCGCCGTGTAGTCTCCAAGGGCCTGGGCATCGGGTTGGTGGAGCCGAAACTCCGCCTCCGTGAGCATGTCTGATCTCAACGAGTTGAAGACGCTGCAGTACTTGACGAGCGACAATTGAACGGCTCGTGTGGCCTTCTCGGGTTTGATTCGATCACCCCAGATATCGAAGCGAAGCCGAGTGCGCGTCAGATACCGAGGCTCGGGAGAGTGTCGATCAGCGTCGAGGCTGACTTCCAGGCGCGTCGCCGGAGTTCGCATCTTGTCGAGAATGAGGACGATATCGACTGCAGAGCACGATCCTATTGCCTGAAGCAGCAGCTCGACCGGGCTCGCCGCAGTCTTATGATCGCCATCGATCTCGGTTTGCAGACCCGCCGCGTTCGTTCCCGTGAACCTCATGCCGCCCCGCCAGACCAGATTTGCCTGCACATCACTCACGATCGTTACCTCGTCGTTTCAAATCTGCCGTCGCACCGCGCTCGAGTCACAGCCCGGCGGGATCCGAAGGTCGCTCGATCAATTGAGGAGCTTTGGTTCCACTGAATCTCCCTGCTCAAGCGAGGCGGCTTCCTCGTCAACACTCCAGATCTCCATGAGGCTCCTCGGCACTTCGACGACAAAACGAGAAGGCCGCTGGACCAGTGTCTGCCGACCGCGATCGCTCTCGATCAGCGGATAACACACATAAAGTTCGTCCCGAGCCCTGGTCAAGGCGACGTAGAAGAGTCGTCGTTCCTCTTCCTCGCCCTCCAGTTCGCGCAAACTTCGGGCAGAAGGGAAGCGTCCATCAGCGGCCCAGATAAGGAACACCACTCGCCACTCAAGCCCCTTGGCCTGGTGCACCGAGGAAAGAGTCAGCCGTTCGTCCTCGTCACCGCCCATAACGATATCAGTACCAACGGTCGCTCCAGGGGCCGCGAAACGTTCGGTATTGATCAGCGCCAATTCGCTGAGGAATTCCGATGTGGTCGAGAATCGCGTGGCAAAGCTGGCAAGTTGCTGCAGATCCTCCACGCGGGCTTCGGCATTCTCATATGCTGCGTTGAGGTAATCGAGATACCCACGTGCGAGGATCATCTCGATCTGCCTGCTCGGATTGTCGACGGACTCGGGTGCGACCAGCTCGCTCACCAATTCCCTCAGTTCGCGCCACCCCTTTGCTGCCCCGCGATGAAGGGACGCCGAGAAGTTGTCGGCTTCCAGCACCTCGACGCGGACGAGCGCCATTGGATCGTGGGCACCGGCAAGCCTCTCCCAGATACGAGACGCGCTGGAATTGCCAATTCTCGGGATCAACTTCAGCACACGCTTCCAGGCAACTTCATCCTGAGGGTTGACCACCAGTCTCAAATACGACGTCACGTCCTTGATGTGCGCCTGTTCAAAAAAACGAAGTCCGGACCTCACTTCGTAAGGAATGCTGCGACGTGTCAGCTCGAGTTGCAACTCAAGAGCATGAAAGTGAGATCGATACAGTACTGCAATCTCGTCCAGCGGTACACCTTCATCGCGCGCCTCCAGCACACGCGCGGCAACAAAAGCGGCTTGCTGGGTTGCGTCTCGGGTTGGGACGAGCGCGGGCAGGAAATCACGGCTCGGCCTGATGGCAGAGAGATTCTTCGGGAACTGCCGGCGGTTCCTTGCCACCGAGGCATTTGCAAGCATGAGAATCTCAGGAGTGGATCGGTAGTTGGTCTCGAGTCTGAAGACATTGGCATCGGGATATCGTTCGCCGAAGCGAAATATATTCTCAAAGTTCGCGCCTCGCCACGCAAAAATGCTCTGCGCGTCATCACCGACCACCATCAGGTTTCGATGCTTTGTGGCGAGTATATCGACGATCTCTGACTGCAGCGTGTTCGTGTCCTGG
>JBDTUW010000105.1:0-9150 GCA_040007555.1 Acidobacteriota bacterium
TCCCTGTTGACAAAACACCTCAGATGTCTTCAGGCGGAATGTCACGATACACGAGAATGTCTCGACATCGCGCCATTCCGCCTGAAGGCGGTACTACGAACAGATCGCGCCTTCCTGACAACTGACAATTGCAACTGACCACTGATCGCCGACTAGTGTAGCATCCGCGCCACATTCCTCGCCTTCCAAATTTCCCGATCGCCCGGCTAACCGCCTGCTGTAGATACCTTTGCAACTGCGGGCCTGTGCGGCACGAGACTGGCGCGCTACTTGCCACGAGAACCCAACAAGGCTACAAACGCGTTAACGCAAGGAAAAAGGGTGCCTCAACAAACGACAATTGGAAAGAGTTTTACCGCTGAGGGTGTGGGTTTACATTCGAACTCAACCGTGACCGTGACCGTCTTGCCGGCTCCGGCTTATACCGGCTATCTGTTCAGGCGAACCGACCTCAACGGTTTTGAGATCCCGGCAACGCCCGAAAACGTCACCCATGTGAGCTATGCCACAACGCTCATGAGGTCGGGGGTGATGATCGCCACGGTTGAGCATCTGCTTTCTGCGCTTCGCGGATGTGGCGTCGACAACGTCTTCATCGAGGTTGACTCACTTGAAGTACCAATCCTTGATGGCAGCAGCCTGCGATGGGTTGAACTAATCGAAGAGGCCGGGATTACTCAGTTACCTGCGCCACGGCCATTCCTCCGAGTTTTGAAGCGTGTTGCGGTCGCAGAAAAGAATCGGACCATGTCGATTGAAGGGGCGGATGAATTCCGAATCACCTGCGAGATAGACTTTCGACACCCGATGATCGGGCTGCAAAAGTTTGCGGCAACGTTCGAGAATGGTAGCTATCGTGAGCTGATTGCGCCGGCACGAACCTTTGGGTTTGTCGACGAGTTGGAGTTATTGCGTCAGAGCGGCCTGGCTCGCGGAGGTTCGCTGGCAAACGCGATCGCACTGACGCCTGAGGGAATGCTCAACGCCGAACCGTTGCGCTTCAGGGACGAGTTCGTGCGGCACAAGATTCTGGATATCATCGGCGATCTGGCTCTTTGTGGCATGCCCATTCTCGGTCACGTACGCGCGTCACGCTCTGGTCATGGGCTGCACGCAATGCTGCTCTCGGCTCTTCTCCGCGACCGAGCTGCCTGGGAGGTTATTCACCTCGCAGCCGATCCCGCAGCGAAATAGCCCACGCAAATCGGATGGGCGGACATCAGGGACTGCAGGGACACGTTCGCGGTCCGTGCAGTCCCTTTTCATTTGTCCCTGCAGTCCCTGTTGTCCTGCCATTCAGTCACAGGGGGCGCTGTCAGGGATCCACAGCTTCCTCGGGCACAAGGCGTTTGTTTTGCGTAGCGCGAAAGACCGGCGAGGTCAGCCGCGCTGGCAACAGCACCAGATCTTCAACCAGACATCCGAGAATCGTCACTGCCGAGAGCAATCCAAACGAACCGATGGGCTGGAAATTTGAAAAAGCAAAAATGGCGAAAGTAACAGCGAGTGCGACATTCGCATAAATAATCGGGCGCCCCGACAAACGCAGGCTTGCAATGATCGCGTCGCGCACCGGACAATTCATCTTTTGCGCTTGTCTGAACCGGACAATAAACTGCACGGAGTTGTCGACCGCAAGACCCAGGACGACGCTTGCTACCAGACTGGTTGTGACATTCAGCGAAATCCCGCTCCAGCCCATAAAACCAAAGAAGAAAAGCACCGGCACCAGATTTGGCACCAGGGCCGTGAGCCCAACTCGCCATGACCGGAACAGCAGCGCCAGCATGAGATAGATCGTCAACAGCGCAATCGTTACACTCTGCACCTGTTCACGTCCGATCGAGTCCGATGTCGCGTTCATGAGCGCCAATGTCCCTGTGGCATAGATCCGGTAACCCGGAAACAGCTCCTGACCCTGTCGCTCAATTTCTGCGATCGCGGTCGCCATCGCCCTCGAAGCGGAAAGACTCGACCTCATGAGCACTCGTGCTCGCCGACCATCCGCTGTCAGAAACTCCTTCAATGCGGGCTTGTCGGAGAGAAGCTCCCTCGCAATGCGCGTATCCTGAGGAATGGTATACGACTCAGATCGATTGTTATTGAACGCTCGATTGAGGTGCCGGACAAAATCTGCGACAGAGATCGTGCGATCGATCCCGAGATTGCTCTTCTCCACCCATTCCTGGAACGCCGCCAAACGCTCGAGCGCGAGAGGGCTCTCCATAGCGCCGGGACGATCACCCTCGATGATAACGTCGAAATTGACCGCGCCAGAAAGACGGCGACTGATTTCGGCCAGACCGACACTCGTCTCTGACCCAGGGCGGAAGAAATGGAAGTAATCAATATCAATCTGGATGCGCCGCATACCAATCAGACTGCCGACGACTACAATTCCCGTCACCGCATAGAGCCAGCCTTCGCGGGTCGTAGCCACCTTGCCGACCCGTTCGATTAAAGCCACCAGATTGCCACCCAAACCGGTTGAGAACTCGATCCCACGACGCCCCAGCAGGACGAGCACGGCGGGCACAAATGTCAGCGAGAGCACCATCGTGCAAAGTGCACCGAGCGCTGCGTAGATGGAAGTCTCGCGAATTGCCGGGATGTGCGTAAATGAAAGGGAAAGGAACCCGGCGATGATGGTCAGCGCCGAAACCACCACCGGCAGAACGATAAAAGCCAGGCCCTCCTCAACTACTTTTTTCGGGCTGTCACCCGGAGCTGCCGCCGAGCGCACCAGTCCGACCTGATTGAAGACATGAATCAGATAGGAACAGCCAATCGCGAGCAGAAGAGTGGGCAGCATCAGCGCAAGGATGGTGAAGCGAGCATTCGCAAAACCCATGATCCCGAACAGCCAGAGAAGACCCAGCCCGATCGTTACGAGCGGCACAAACACGGCGACCCAACTCCGAAATGACAGCCAGAGCACGAGTGCTATGCAAATACTCGTGATCGGAAGAAGTAGCGCGAGGTCCTTACTGATCGCCTCGGTCGATCGTAATTGCGAGAAGGGGTCACCGGCAAAGAAGACCTGCGCGAAGCCCGCGGTTTGTGCGACGTCGTAGATTTCGCGCGTAATCCGGTGACGTTCCCTGGTTGGGGCCGACTGATCGATCAGTATGGTGAATGCCGCCGTCGTCGCGTCGGCCGAGACCAGTTGGCCCGCATAGAGACGATCAGTTGTTGCCACGGCTCGCGCCTCACTCAGCCGCTCGTCCGAAACCTCACCTGCCGGGATAAGTTTTTCAAACGAAACTGCGCCATCTATGCCGCGTGCGTAGGGTGCATCCACCACACTCAGCGAGCTCACGACACCGTGGATCGCCTTGATTCGCAGATCGAGTGCCCTCAGTTTGGCAATGTTTTCCCGGCTGAAGACATCGTCAGCCACGATAGCCAGAACAAGGTAGAGGTCATCACCGAAGTCCCGTCTGGCGGCTTCGTAGTCGGTGCGTTTCTCGCTTTCCTTCTGAATAAAACTCAGCGGCGATGCATCGAGCTCGACGCCGCCTCGCAGACCGATGATGCTCGTGACAGTCAAAAGGATCACCACCGCGATGACCTTTCGCGGATTGTCGACGATCCAGGCGCTGAAGCGTCTCGACATCATTTCCCCTCGAGCAACCGGCTGCTCGCAGATTCAATGAGAGAAATGAGATTTCTCTCGGTAAAGAGCTTCGCGGAAAGCCCGGTATTGAACGTCACGGAATTTGTGCTGAGCATCAATTTCCGCTTCTGAACCTGGTCGTCGATCGCGATCCGCGTCATTGTCAGTCGCCCATCGATCTTCTTCACCTCGTCGATGCGGGCAATCTTCTGGAGTTTGTTTGCCTGGCCATAGAGTTCAAACTTCGCAGGGGCCAGATCGCTTTCGCGAAACATCGCGACGATCTGTGGAAATGCGAGATTCCGATCTGCCGGCGCGGTCAGCGTGTACTTCAGCAAAGTAGTCTCGCCATCAACAGCGCGCTCTCCCGTGCCAGCGGTGTATTGTGTCAGCTCAAGCCACAGCAGTTCCTGGATCGTGATCTTCGTTCCACGCAGGGTAAGCGCGCTCATGGAGGAAAGTTTCGCTACCTTCTTCAGTCCGGCGAGGTACGAGAACGCTTCCGTGGGCTTCCCCGGTCGTTCAATCGTCAGCAACGCTTTGTCGGTCTCTTCGCGAGGCCCGGTCACCTCGAGCAGCGTCGAGATTGCCTCTGGCGTGTATCTACGCCTGAGCCTGAAGTCGACCTGCTCGCGCCCCCCATCTGACTCGATTACGAGCCGCATTTCCGAGGTGGAATCAGTCGCGCCCTCCTGAGTGGCCACGCGGCGAAGCAACTCGTCCGCTGGCGGGACAGGCGAAGCCGACACGACCGGGGTGGGTGAGACAACAGGTGAGGGCGAACCACCACCGCTACCATTACAAGCTGAAAGTCCGAGAACAGCCCCCAGCACACACACGTAGAGACATCGAAACATGCAACATTCTCCTCAAGACGACTGTATTTTTTACCATCGCAGCAGAAACCCTGAGCGACCTGATGCCTTTTAGGAGCGGGGGCCGGATCAGGACGCTGTCCAGTGACTAAATGATACTTACCGACCGGGACCTTTCTCGTCAAGCTTCACCTGCCGATGCGGCATGCGCTCGCGCGTGACAGGTGCGGTGGGATCAGTTATTATTCGGCCTCTTTCATGATCAACGTGTCTGGAGTAGGGCCACTTAGAATGGAGCAATCGACTTATCTTGTCACCGGCGCGCACGGCTTTATTGGCGCGTGGGTCATCAAACGACTGCTCGCGGAAGATGCGAGGATCGTTGTCTTTGATCGGAATCCTGATCCTCAGCGCTTGCGAATGATTCTGGACGCGCATGAGCTCGCCGAGCTGCAGTTTGTCGCGGGCGACATCTGCGAACTGGACCCACTCTGCCGGCTGATTGCCGATTATCAGGTTACTCACATTATTCACCTGGCCGGGTTACAGGTGCCGACGTGCCGAGCCGATCCTCGTCTCGGCGCCATGGTCAACGTCATCGGGACGATAAATGTCTTTGAGGCAGCACGACTGAACCCCGGTCAGATCAGCCAGATCGCCTACGCAAGCTCCGCGGCTGTGTTCGGTGAACCGGAAAGGGCGGAAGGGGCAGCTAGCCCGCGCGCGGTCAAAGAGGGCGAAGCGACCGATCCCACCTCGCACTACGGCGCATTCAAGCGATGCAACGAAGACAATGCCCGTGTCTTTTTCATGGACAATGGTCTGCGAAGCATCGGGCTGCGCCCGCTGACAGTATACGGGGTCGGACGGGATTTCGGAGTGACGTCCGATCCGACAAAAGCCATGAAGGCAGCGGTGGTGGGGCGACCGTTCCACATCCGTTTTGGAGGGAAGACTGATTTTCTATATGCCAGCGACGCTGCGGATGCGTTTATCCGCGCGACGAGGTCCACGCTGGACGGCGCGCATGTCTTCAATCTTCACGGTCAAACCGCAGCAATTTCGTCGATAGTGGAGGAGATCGAACGAGTGCGACCGACGGCGAAAGGCACGATCACACATGCCAGCAATTCGCTGCCAATCCCAGAGGAGCTGAGCGATGCCGCGATTCGCAGTGCCCTTGGCGATTTGCCATCCACGCCGCTTCGAATCGGGATTAAGGAAACGATCGAGCGCTTTGAGCTCCTTCACCGTGAGGGCCGACTGGATACGAGCGACCTGGACGTCTAGGCCTCGCTCTTCCGCGTCGTTTGGCCCCGGCGCCGGACCCCGTCGTTCGACTTGGCGACACTGCAGCGAAAGAACTGGCATTGATGAAGGCGCTGACAGTCTACGATACTGAAAAGATGGAAGTGCGCGATGTGCAGCATCGCCAGATAGGCCCGCGCGAGATCCTTCTTTCAGTCGGTGCTGTCGGACTTTGCGGGACCGATTTTCACATCTACCAGGGTCACGCGAACTACAACGTGGACGGTGGAGGACGCCCAATCCCGCTTACGGAGCAGGCCCAGATCCTCGGGCACGAGTTCGCCGGCACGGTGGCGGAGACTGGTCAAGAGGTGCGGGGCCTTCATCGAGGCGATCGGGTCACGATCGATCAGGGGTTGAACTGCAGCAGCCGCGACCGCACTGAATGGTGTGAGTACTGCGCAACCGGCAGCTCGCACCAGTGCCTCGAATATGCAGAGTATGGCATTACCGGAGAGGCGGGGGCGCTGGCGGAGTTCGTCGTCATACCCGGTGTCAACGCGATCCGTATCGAGGGCGATTTATCTTTGGAGCATGCGGCGCTGACCGAACCGCTGGGATGCGTCATTCACTCGCTCGACGCGGTCGAACAGAGTACCGCCCGTTATCGTTTTGGGGGCGAGCGTCCGGTATCCTCCGTGCTGATCGTTGGTGCGGGCCCAGCTGGCCTGCTCTTCACACAATACTTGCGCAGGGTGGTGGGATTTGACGGACTCCTGATCGTCAGTGAGCCGAATTCGCTTCGACGCGGTTTGGCGTCTGAGTATGGAGCGACGACGATCGATCCAACCGAGGTCGATCTGGTCGAGGCAGCTCGCGAGCTGACCCACGGAGAGCGAATTCATTTACTGATCGAGGCTGCCGGCCATGCGCCAGTCTTCCGGCAAATGCCTGGTCTCATAAGAAAGCAGGCGACGATATTGCTTTACGGGCACGGCCAGCACGGTGAGGACCTGGGAATTCTCAACAATATTCAATTCCTCGAACCAACGCTTGTCAGTCCGGTGGGCGCCTCCGGCACGATCGACGCCGACGGAAGACCGCGAACCTATCGCCGCGCCCTCGAACTTCTGAGCAGTGGGCAGATCGAGGTTGCAGGTCTGATCTCACACCGCTACCATCGGCTTGAGGACGTGCCGACCGCCTTTTCCCATGATCGTTTTGAGACGGATTACATCAAGGGTCTCGCGGTTTTTGCGTGAGGACCCCCAAAGAATAAAGAAAGAACAAAAATGATCCATCGACTAAGACCAGTTCTGATCGCCGTGTTTGTCGTTTCCCTGCTCGTTCTCGCTTCTTGCAACCGCAATTCAGGCGAGCGGAAGAGGGTCATCGCCGTCATTCCCAAGGGCGTCTCGCACTTCTTCTGGAAGAGCATTGAAGCCGGAGCGCTGGCTGCGGGTCGCGATTTCGGCGTCGATATCCGTTGGAAGGGCGCCGCTCAGGAGACCGACTACACGACCCAGATCAACATTGTCGAGGATGCAATCAACAGTCGCGTGGACGGAATCGTGCTTGCGCCTTCGCACGGAGACTCACTCGTCCCGGTCGTCCTGCGCGCGCAAAAGGAAGGGATTCCTGTGACAATCTTCGATTCCGGGATCTCGACCGATCAGTATCTCGCCTACGTGGCAACGGACAATCGTCAGGGCGGAGTAGTGGCCGCCGAACGGCTGGCTGCCAAGCTTGGCGGCAAGGGAGAGGTGGCGATTCTCGGAACAAAGAAGGGGTCAGTCTCGACAGACCAACGAGAGGCGGGTTTTCAAGATACGATCAAGGAGAAGTTCCCCGGAATCCAGATCGTGCAGTTTCTCTATGGTGAGGCTGACCGGGCAAAATCTCTCGACAAAGCGACTGACATCCTCACCGGACATCCTGATCTTAACGGCATCTTTGCGTCAAACGAGTCATCCAGCGTGGGTGCTGTTCAGGCGATCAAGCAGAAGGGCCTCGTCGGGAAGGTTATCCTGGTGGGATTCGATTCCAGCCCGAATCTGATCGATGATCTGAGAGCGGGTGCACTTGACTCTTTGGTGCTGCAGGACCCATACAAGATGGGCTACGAGGGCGTCAAGACGATCGTTGACAAGCTGAACGGCAAAGAGCCGGTTCGACTACAGGATACCGGCGTCAAGTTGCTCACGAAGGAGAATCTCGAGACGCCGGAAATGCAGAAGCTGATTAAGCTGCCCTGAAATACCTGGGACCGGGCAAACGGCAAAACCCTGAGCTTCCAATGCCTAGCTGACACTCAGCGATCGCTCCAGTTTGACGCGGATGATGGTACCCGAATCGAGGCGTACTTCCTTACCTTTTGTCAGAAGAACGCCGGCAACGACGCTCCCGCCGAGAATTGCGACTCCGGCGAGCGCACCGCCACGACTGATTCCGCCATAGTACCCGCCGTCGTTATTCCTTCCAGCTAGGATCGCGATGGTAACGCCGATGCCGCCGATGCCAGCAGCCATACCGGCATTGCGGAGAACGTCGCCGCCGCTCGTTCCTTCCTTAAGGGTGCCTTCACTTGTCGCCTTGACCTTTTCATCGCGGGCAAAATCGCTGGCGGACTTGATGATCACCGATAGTTTCTGATCCTGCCCATCGAGCCGCACTCGATCAAAGGTGACGTGCAGTTTGCCTCCCTTAAAAGGCCGTCCCGCCGCATTGGCAAGCGTCACACGGCCCGTGACCTCAGTTCCACGAGGTAACAGGGTTTTGCCGTCGACAATGACATCGCGGCGAATGGTCGCGAAGACAATATCTCCAACGTCGTTTAGTTTTGAACTCAACGGCTCGTTAAGGCTGAGCTGGATCTCAGTGCCTTCGGGAATGACCCGATCGGTGCTTTGGGCGGGTGTCCCGGCGGGAATTGTCTCCGCAAAGAGGGCCAGCACGCAGAGGAAAACCACAAAACGCTTTTTCACCTTTGATACTCCTCTTGATGACCGTCGTTCTCACCACGCGCTGCGTCGCAATTTGATTTTTAGAGATCCTCTTGGTCTAATAACGACGCCTATTGAAGCAATCATGCCATGAAATTATTCACAGTAGAAGAAGCCAATGCGTTGCTCCCACAGTTGCGTCGCCTGATGACTGGTTTGGATCGACTGAAAACAAAACTTCGAGAGCTTGCGCCCGAGGCGCGACGAGCGGCTGAACAGGCTGTGCAGGGCGGGGGAACTCCGTACGGGATTGAGTACGCTGCAACCGTCGCGAACTTCCTGGCAATGACTCAGGAGGTTCTTGGCCTGGGTGTCGAGATCAAGGATTTCGAGCGCGGCCTCTGCGACTTCCCGCACTTGCGCGATGGTAAGATAGTCTACCTGTGTTGGAAGCGGGGTGAATCCAGCATTGAGTGGTGGCATGACATCGAAGCTGGATTCGCCGGTCGACAGCCACTGTAGAACTGCA
>JBDTUW010000106.1:0-9093 GCA_040007555.1 Acidobacteriota bacterium
TGGGCCACTGCTTTGGCGCTCGCTTTGGAGGCGTTCGTCGACAGTTGCGCGTAGTTTGTCGAGCGGCCGGACACGCCGCGCCTCCGCGAGACGTTCGAGTTTTCGAGAGACAATCTCCGACAGAATATCGCTCATCGCTCAACACTCGCACTAGCTGGTTTGAACTCGCGCAGTTGCTCCACCTTACTCCACGCCGCACCAGACGTGATGACCTCGAGTGCCAGCTTGACACCATCCTTGAGGCTGTGTGCATTGCCGGCGATGTGAAGTGCGGCCGCTGCATTTGCGACAACCAGATCACGCGCCGCGTCGGTTCTCTCACCGGTCAGGACCGCACGCACGATCGCAGCGTTGTCTGCGGCGCTGCCGCCGCGAAGGTGATCGATCGAGGCCTTTGCGAGCCCGAAATCCTCGGGGCCGATTTCGATTTGGCGCACACCATCTTCGGTTGCCTCAAATACTACCGTCGAGTCGCTGAGCGTTATCTCGTCGAGGCCATCGCGACCACGCACCACCCAGGCGCGACGCGTTCCCAGTCTTGAGAGCGCGAGGGCAACGCGTTCAGCCGCCGTCGGATGCGAGACGCCGATCAGCTGGAAAGGGGCGTTCGCCGGATTTGTCAGCGGCCCAAGGAGGTTAAAGATCGTGCGCACACCCAACTCGCGTCTCACCTGGGCAACTCGTCGGGTTGCGTGATGATGGAGCGGCGCGAACATAAAGCCAATACCGATGTCATCAAGCGCCAAGCCGACGGCGACGGCCTCGGCCTCGACGATAATCCCGAGGGCGCGCAGAACATCAGCGCTGCCCGCCTTCGAGGACACACCGACGTTGCCATGCTTAGCGACTGGAAGACCGGCGCTGGCGACGACGAAGGCAGCTGCCGTCGAGACATTGAAAGTCTTGAAGGCACTCCCACCGGTGCCACAGGTGTCAACGAAGGTCTCGTGTTTTGTTGTCACACGCGTCGCTCGCCGGCGCATGATCTCTGCAAAGCCGGCCAGCTCCTCAGCAGTTTCCCCCTTTGCGGCGAGGGCCACTAACGCTCCAGCGACCTGGGCATCGCTTGCCTCAGCGGAGATCAGCGCATCGAGCAACTCAGCGGACTCTCGCTGTGACAAATGCTCTCCCGCGACGAGTTTATTAAGTAGCAATACAAGCATTGAAACGAAGTTAAGTCGCCAGTCTCAGCTCACCCTCTCGAGATCGAGAAAGTTCTTGAGAAGGGCCTTTCCGGCGTTGGTCATGATCGATTCGGGATGAAACTGAACACCCTCGCAAATGAATTCCCGATGCCGCAGTCCCATCACCAGGCCATCTGATGTCGTCGCCGAGACCTCGAGGCAGTCCGGCACGCTGGAGCGCTCGACGATCAGAGAGTGATACCGCGTCGCAGTGAATGGATTGTCGAGACCCGCAAAGATGGTCCGTCCATCGTGCAGTATCTGACTTGTCTTCCCGTGCATCAGATAAGGGGCGCGGACGACGTCCCCGCCAAACGCCTGCCCGATCGCCTGATGCCCCAGACACACACCGAGGACCGGAACCTTGCCAGTGAAGTGGCGAATCACATCGAGGGAAATCCCAGCGTCGCTCGGTGTACACGGACCCGGAGAGATGACGATACGCTGCGGATCGAGGCGCTCAATCTGGTCTATGGTGACGCAGTCATTCCGCACCACCATTGGTTCCGCGCCAAGCTCACCAAGATACTGGACGAGGTTGTAAGTGAATGAGTCGTAGTTGTCGATGACCAGGATCATCAGATTTCCAAAACGGTGTCCTGCTGCCTCGGGTATCGGGGCTCAGGGTTTGATGGTTGCCTCAATCAGCTCGATTCGCTCGAGGGGAGCCTCGCCCTGACGTGGTGCCTGGGCCATTCGATCGAGTGTCTCGAAGCCGTCAACAACCTTTCCAAAAACACTGTACTTGCCATCGAGAGACGTCGCTGGTGCGAGAACAATGAAAAATGACGTTTCCGCCGAGTCCGGATCGCTGGTACGCGCCATCGACAGGACGCCCCGAATGTGCGGTCGCGCGGAAAACTCGCCTTTGAGACGGCGAACCCAACGATCAGCCGGATGCGACAGAGCAGGCAGCCGAGTCGCACCAGAACCTCCCTGCACTACAAAACCAGGAATGATCCGATGAAAGGATGTGTGGTCGTACCACTGTGTCTCAACAAGCTTGAGGAAATTGCGCACGTGTTCCGGCGCGGACTCCGGATCGAGGGCGACCGTGATATCACCGACGCTGGTGTGCAGCAGGACCTCCTTGCGCATCTCCGCAACCGTCGCTGATTTGAATGGCTCGACTTTTTTCGGTTCTATCTTGATGCTCAGGATGCGTACAGGCTCGTTGAGCAGCTGTTGCGCGTCGGTGGGTTCAAGCGAGATATTCTCGACTATATCGATGCCCTCCGTGACCTGGCCGAACGCCGAATACTCGCCATCCAGTGTGGGTTGATCCGATGCGCAGATGAAGAACTGATATCCACCACTGTTTGGTTTGTTTGGAATTCTCGCCGTCGAGACCGTCCCGCGCATATGCCGTACTTCGGAAAACTCATCGGCAATCTGATTGAGCGCGCCAGTCCCCCATCGCGCGCGAGCGGTCTTTGCATCCTTGAGCAGCGGATCGCCACCCTGGATGATCGCGCGCTGCACCGAGCGATGAAACGCCGATCCATTGTAAAAACCTGACCGCGCATTCCGGATAAACTGCTGGACATGTTTCGGGGCCTTATAGGCATAGAACTCGAAGCGAATAACCCCCGCGCTGGTGGCAATCACGGCTTCGAGCGCTGACGCCTCTTCCGGGCTGACCGGCGTTTCTGCCAGCGGTGCGTTCTTCTTGCGTGGAGGCGTTTGCGCGGTCGACGCGATGGCAAGCGCGCCAAGAACCGCGAAGGCGAGCATCAGCCGTAGTGATTTGCCATTCATAACTCTCTCTCCGCCATTTCAACTGCCCTGATCAGGGCTCGGGACTTATTGATCGTTTCCTGAAATTCCTTCTCCGGCACTGAGTCGGCAACAATCCCGCCGCCAGCCTGAATGTAGGCTTTTGAGCCGCGCAGATACATGGTGCGAAGTGCAATGCAGGAATCCAGATTTCCGGAATAATCGAAATAAACGACGGCGCCGGCGTATGCTCCGCGACGAGTTGGTTCTAATTCGTCGATGATCTCCATGGCGCGTACTTTCGGTGCCCCGGAGACTGTTCCCGCCGGGAAGACCGCCGCAAATGCATCGAAGCAGTCAAGACCTTCTCGCAAGCGCGCGCTCAGCACCGAAACAAGATGCATGACGTGTGAAAATCTTTCGACACTCATGAGCTCCTCGACCTTAACAGAGCCATACTCAGCCACTCGACCAAGATCGTTGCGACCAAGATCGACAAGCATGACGTGCTCAGCACGTTCCTTCTCGTCCGCCATCAGTCCTTCAGCGAGCGCCTCGTCCTCGGCCTCCGTCGCACCGCGTTCATATGTGCCTGCAATCGGCCGGTACTCGAGCTTTCGCCCCGTCGATTTGATCAGCATCTCGGGTGATGCGCCAAGCAATGTCTCCGAGTTACCGAGTTTGAGAAAGAACATATACGGTGACGGATTGACCACGCGCAGCGCTCGGTAAACCTGAAAGGGATGTGTCGATATCTCTGTCGAAAAGCGCTGCGCGTAGACGACCTGAAATGCGTCACCCGCGCGGATGTACACCTTTACTCGATCGATCGCAGCCGAGTAGGCATCCTTTGACATGTTCGAGCGAACGTCGAGCGGCGCGGTGCGACGAGCGGAAGGTGGGGGTTCTACTGGCGCAGAGAGCGCGGCTTCCAGCCGGGCAATCTCACTGCACGCTGCGATGTAGCGTTCGCGTAGCGGCTCACCATCGACTTCACCTCCGGTAAAGACATTGGCGATGATCTGAATCTGATGTTTGACGTGATCAAAGGCCAGGAGGCTGGAGAAGAACATGACAACCGCAGTGTCTATCTCCAGATCATCGGTCGCCCGATTTGGCAGGCGCTCAAACCAGCGCACTGCATCGTAACCGAAAAAGCCCACGGCACCGGCAGAGAATGGGGGCAATCCTCGGCGCTTCACCGGTCGCTCGACGCTCATCATCTCGCGCAGGACTTCGATCATCGGGGCCGTTCGTTCCGATGTTTCGCCTCCGACCTTCTCAACGAAAACCTTGTTACCACGAGCGCGCACGATCGTCTGTGGGGAGCAGCCGAGGAATGAATACCGGGCGATCTTTTCGCCGCCTTCAACGGATTCGAGCAGGAATGCGTAGGGCGATTGACGCTCGATGCGGAGAAATGCCGAAACCGGCGTCAGCAGATCAGCTGTCACCGTTCTCACCAGCGGGACGACAGTGCCCTCCGCTGCAAGCTCGAGAAATTCCTGATAGGTGGCGGGCGAAATCATGATTCCGTCGAGAAAGAGTGGGCCGGTGCGTCCTCTCCTGCCTTTCTGAAAATTGGTTAGTTCAACCCTGTACCGGTCGACCAGCGCGCTTGCTTAGTTCAACGACGATGTCGCGCAGACTGACATCGCGTTCCGCCATAAGCACGAGAAGGTGGTAGAGGAGGTCAGTCATTTCCGACGTCAGTTCCTTCGTGCCATCGTTCTTGGCGGCAATGATCGTCTCCGCGGATTCCTCGCCAACCTTCTTGAGTATCTTGTCGAGTCCACTATTGAAGAGATAGCTCGTGTAGGAATTCTCGGGTCGATGATCCTTGCGATCCAGGATCAGGGTAAAGAGATCCTGAAGTAAAATCCCGAGGTCCAGGGCTGCCGCGTTGACAAGCGACAGGGAACCGCGATGCCTTTCGATGTCGGCATCAGTTGGAGTTGAGATTGCAGCGCGGGCCTTTGTTTCCAGTCCTTCCGCTGCAAAGCCGATGTTCTCAAAGAAGCAGGTGGGCTCTCCCGTGTGACATGCCGGGCCGCGCGGGGCGACCAGCACGAGGAGAGCGTCGCCATCGCAGTCAAGGCGGATATCGATGACGCGCTGGGTGTTACCCGATGTTGCACCCTTATGCCAGAGCTCGTTTCGCGAGCGGCTCCAGAACCACGTCTCACCCGTTTGCAGCGTCTGGGCCAGACTCTCGGCATTCATGAAGGCGAGCGTCAGTACCTCGCCGCTCTCATGATTCTGGACGATCGCCGGAATGAGACCGTCACTGTCAAACTTCAATCTATGAATCACACCGTCGGTCATGAGCTATTTCAATCGCTTGGCGATCCATCCGTTAAGAGTGGTTAGGAGGAGTGGATCGAGGGGCCCAGTCGCTTCTTCATCGCGCAGGAGCACCGCGCCCTTTGACGCTCGCATCCAGTGATCCATCTCAGGTAAGAGTTCAAAGGTGACATTCTCGTTATATTGCCGCCCGAGAGACTCCTTCAGATATTGCGCATCCCTGACACCGATGTGAGCATCCTTCTCACCCTGAATAATCAGTACTGGTGTCTCGATGCTGCGGACAACCTGCAGCGGGTCGTTGACGAACAAGTGAAAGAGGTACGCGCGGTTCGCAATAAACTGACCAAAGAGTGGGTCCTGAACATCTATATCTGACGTTTTGGGATCGAGACTACCGGATGCCAGCGAGTTTGCGAGAGCATCAAACCTGGCCAGATAGGCGCCAATCTCGGCTGGTGTTTTGCCAGCCTGGTCGAGTCGCTTACCCGCCTGCTCGCGAAGGACTTTGCCATAGGTTCTCCCCGGCACCGCGATGAGCACAACGCCAATGGCCTTTTGCGTGCCTTCCGCGGGATTTGAAGCGACGCTCGCAGCGAAGCATCCACCTTCGTCGTGACCGAGAATCAATATTTTTGCTGCATCTACTTCGGCGCGACGCGAGAGGTAACCGTAAGCAGCGATCGCATCGGAGGCATAGTCGTGCGGAGTGCTTTCCGATTTGCAGTCGCTGGTGCCATTGCAGCGGGTGTCATAGTTGAACGCGACTATCCCGTTGCCTGCCAAAAGCGCGCCAATCTCACTAAAGGCGGTGAGCGGCGCTCGAGCGATTGGGACCGCCCCCTTGCGATGGTGATCCGACCCGGAGATCAGCAGGAGGGCTGGTGCGCGCTTTCCCGCGATCGGTTTTGGAATGAAGAGTGTCCCTCCGAGGCTCACTCCATTGTTCTCGAATTTCACCTTCTCCGCCCGCACTCCGCTTGGCAGAGGCCGGAGATTGCCCACGTCCTGGCGATTACCGGAAGAATCCAACTGATGTGTACCTTCGAGCGGAAGCATTGCTTCCGCATCCGCGACCGGAATGGCTATCAGGGGACAAAGCGCCAGGCAGAAGGTCAGAATTCGGATCATCCACTTCATGTTGCGTACCTCTCTGAAGACTGCAATATCACGCGAATTTCAACGCATTAGTATACCGCGATCGCGCAGGTCGCGCTTGGCTTCGCCGATGGTGAACTGACCGAAATGAAAGATCGACGCTGCCAAAACGGCACTTGCTTTGCCCGTCGTGAAAGCCTCGAAAAGGTGCTCAAGAGTTCCGGCGCCACCCGACGCGATCACCGGAATGTTGACGGCTTCCGCAACTGCGGTGGTTAATTCGAGATCATATCCGTCGCGGTGGCCGTCGCGGTCCATGCTCGTCAGCAATATCTCGCCCGCGCCAAGTTGAGCTGCCCGCCTCGCCCAGGCCACGGCATCGAGCCCGGTGGGAGTACGACCGCCGTGAAGATAAACCTCCCATCCGGCCGAACCAGACTGACGCCGCTTCGCATCGATAGCGACGACAATGCACTGCGCGCCAAACCGTTCAGCTCCCTCGCTGATCAGCGTCGGATTCTCAACAGCAGAAGTGTTGATGGAGACTTTATCGGCTCCCGCCAGGAGAATCGCACGGATGTCTTCAACCGTGCGGATGCCGCCGCCAACGGTGAAGGGAATAAAGACTCGATCGGCGACGTGACGAACCATCTCGACGACGGTATCTCGGCGATCGGAGGAGGCGGTGATGTCAAGAAAGACAAGCTCATCGGCGCCCTCACGATCGTATCGGGCCGCCTGTTCGACGGGATCGCCGGCGTCTATCAGATTGACGAAGCTCGTTCCCTTAACCACTCTCCCGCGGTCCACATCCAGACAAGGAATGATTCGCTTCGCTAACATCTGTTTCACCAATCCGACCCACGTGGCTCACCCGTCCCCTGATCCCTGCCCCCTATTCCAAACTCAAAGGCTGATCTGCGTTGCGACGATCACGTGCGGCACGCGTCCGAGTTCCGCGAGCGTCGAGGTATCCAGCTCCTGATCCACCTGATAGACCGACATCGCAACGCCGCCTGCCTTGTTCCGGCTCAGGTAAAGCTGCCCGATATTCACGTGATGGTTGCCCAAAAAGGTTCCGATTCGCCCGACGACCCCGGGCTGGTCATCATTGCGGACGACCAGCATATGGCCTTCAGGCACCGCTTCCAGCCGGTGGTCGTCGATTGCAACCAGACGTGGATCATTCCGTCCGAAGAGAGCTCCACCAACCTTTGATTGACCCTCATCGCCTCGAACGGTCACCTCAATCAAGCTGGCAAAATCGCTGGCCGTACGCGCCTTCGACTCGATCACCCGCAATCCGCGCTCTTCCGCTATCAACATCGCATTCACCTGATTGACCCGCGCACTCACCGGAGAGAGCATGCCCGTCAAAATCGCCCGTGTAATCGGCTGCACATCCCGGTCCGCAACCTCGCCACTATAGTCAATCTGCACTTCACTGACGGCGCGTCCAAAGTATTGAGTCTGGAAGCTGCCCAGCTTCTCTCCCAGAAGCAGGTAGGGTCGCATTGCGTCGATTGCATCCGGGCTCACGGCCGGCACATTGACTGCGCCCGCGACGGCGCCTGTCCGGAGGAAGTCAGCCACCTGCTCGGAGATGGTTACCGCCACCTGATCCTGCGCCTCTGCCGTCGATGCGCCGAGGTGTGGTGTCACTACCACCTCGTCGAGGCCGAGTAGCGGATGATCGGCGGGTGGGGGCTCGACGACGAAGACATCAAGGGCAGCGCCGGCGACTTTTCCTGACTTGATCGCCTCGAACAATGCTCCCTCGTCCACCAACCCACCCCGTGCGCAGTTGATGATGCGGACCCCATCGCGCATTTTGGTGAAGGCTTCTGCGCCGATGATTCCCCGTGTAGTTTCGCTCAATGGAGTGTGCACGGTGATGAAATCGGAACGGCGGAAGAGATCATCGAGAGGCATCAATTCGATCCCTGCTTTGACAGCAACCTCGCGCGTGAGAAATGGGTCGTAGGCGGCAACTTTCATCGAGAGACCGATTGCGCGTGAAGCAACAATCTTTCCAATATTGCCCAGCCCGATGATTCCGAGTGTTTTGCCATTGAGCTCGGTACCCATGAATCGCTTCTTGTCCCACTTGCCGCTCTTGAGGGTACTGCTTGCCTGCGGGATCTTCCTCGCCATTGACATGAGCAGTGCGATTGTATGTTCGGCGGTTGTGACGCTGTTGCCGCCAGCCGCGTTCATGACGACGATTCCGCGCTGGGTTGCCGCCGGGACGTCAATGTTGTCGACCCCCGTACCGGCTCGACCGATGACCTTTAGATTGGTCCCGGCACCGATCAGCTCAGCGGTGACTTTTGTCTCGCTTCGGACGATCAGAGCGTCGTAGTGGTCGATGCTGGCGAGGAGCTCTTCCGGCTTGATTCCAGCCTTGAAATCGACATCAAATTCCGCGTATTGGCGCAGGAGATCGACGCCGCGAGCTGACAGATTATCGCTGATCAGAATCTTCATACTGCTTGAAAACAAGCCTTTCTAGAATGTTAATAATGGAGAAAGCTGGACAGGGCTGCGGTGGTGGCGCTTGACTAGCACGACCACGAATACAGGCGGCGCCAATAGCACGATGAGCGGCTGGCCCGATGGAGGGGGGAGAGGATGTGGCGTCGGTCTTCAAACATAAAACTCGCCTCGCTACGTCACGCAGCGTCCTGAATGAACGCGTATCATACGTGCCAAAACGGGAAAAATCAATCGGGAATTAGTTGCCAGTTGCCAGTTGCCAGTTGCCAGTTGCCAGTTGCCAGTTGTCAGTTGT
>JBDTUW010000107.1:0-9073 GCA_040007555.1 Acidobacteriota bacterium
AATTCCGTATGGCGCCATGACAAATGGCGGCGTCAACGTGAATCCATAGGGATTCTGACCACTGATAGCGAGACGCGCCGGCATCCAGATGAATGCCTCGTAGTTCCCTGTATCGAACGGATAAGTCAAACGCGAAACGCTGAGACCCAGCAGCAGGAGTGCCAACAACACCCCGACAGCTCGCGCCAGACGTAGAAGTTGAGCATCATCGGGCGCTGATATAAGCATTTCTGATCGCGCCTGCTCTGCAGTTGATGGCTGTTGCATTGTTGGTTCGGGGGATGTGCCGCACCTCAAACGAGAAGCGACTTGATGACAATTCCGTTTCCAGCGGCGCGCAGGTTATCATTCGCGGGATGGTTTGACAACGCGTCGATCGTTTGCGCGCCGGCATCGACGACGAGCTTCGACTCTAAAGAACAAGTGTTGTGGACGAACTGAAGCCGGGAACAAGCCGGAATAGCAAACTCAAACGTGCCGCGCTCGCGCTTTTCGCTGGTTTCATGGTCTTCGCGCCGCCCGGCACCTTGATCGTGCTGGCGCTGGCTCTGGTCGGAGTCTTCGGAAAGACGGGGGCGCTGATTGTGAGTAGCCTCACCTTGCTGGCACTCCTCGCGTTGTGGATGAGAAGAAAAGCGGGTCAACGGGCTAAAAAAAGAGCTGACGATGGCTCGAGCGCGACGCGGCCTTGAGGGGCAATCCGCAATCAACCTCGAGAAGGCGTCCCGTTCTCGAGTCGATCATCGCGTGACGCCCGGCGTTCCACATGGATTGATTCGGTCGGCAATATGCAAAGCGAAGAGTACGAATACCTCTACGATCTCGAAGCTCGCTTCTGGTGGTTCGTCGGCATGCGTGAGATCACCTCCGTCCTGCTCGACAGTCACCTGCCGTTGCGTGATCGGACGATTCTCGATGCAGGTTGCGGGACCGGAGGGAACCTCGAGTGGCTAGCGCGCTATGCCGGTAAAGGCCGGGTTGTCGGCATCGACCTGATTTCAACCGCGATCGATTTTTGCCGCAGACGCAACCATCTCGACCTGGTTCAGGCTTCTGCGACAGATCTCCCGTTTGCTGATGAAAGTTTCGATTTGATCACAAGTTTTGACGTCTTGGTGCAGATTCCCGGTGCAGGAGCTGATCAGTGCGCCATGGGCGAGATGTTTCGGGTGCTTCGACCGGGCGGAATTGCCTTCGTGCGGACCGCGGCCTATGAATGGATGCGAAGTGGTCACGACGAAGCGTTGGCCAGCCAGCGACGCTATCAACTGCCGGAATTGCGACGGAAGCTGCAGCAGTCCGGCTTTGAAATCCTGCGTGAGACCTATGCAAACAGCCTGTTATTGCCGCTCGCAGCAGCGCACAGACTGCTCCTCAAGCCGCTTGGACTGGCCGACGCCGGCTCCGACGTCAAACCTCTGCCACGGCGATTGCAATGGCTCAATGACGTGCTAAAGCGCGCTCTGATCGGCGAAGCGCGTTTTCTTCGCCGCCCGCGCGCCACCCTGGCAGCGGGCCTATCGGCGATCTGCGTCGCAAGAAAACCCCTCCAATAACCACATTCGTTCAAGTCAAAGCGGACGTCAGGCCCTCAATCACCGCGACTGCCTCGTCATCTCGAAGCTGCGGATATAGCGGCAGTGAAAAGATCCCGCGGACAACGGTCTCGGCAATCGGCAGAGCGCTTTGCTCCGAACGCCGAAAGAGCGGCTCCTCGGGCAGGAGAACCGAATAGTGAATCAATGTCTCGATCCCCTTCTCAATCAGACACGCGCGAATCCGATCACGCTCCGGATGCTCGACTACAAAGAGGTGATAGCAGTGCGCCTCATGCAAGAAAGGCAGTTTGAGAGGGGTATCGCGAAGCCCGGTGTGATACATCTGCGCGAGTTGCCGCCGCCGCTCATTCCAACGCGGCAGGAACTTAAGCTTGACGCGAAGGACTGCAGCCTGGAGCTCATCCAGTCTCGAATTACGTCCGGCCACCTCGCTTCGCACCGCCAATGAACTCCCACCTTGACGCAATGACTTCACCCGCTCAATCAATTCTGCGTCATTTGAAACGACTGCGCCTGCATCGCCATATGCGCCGAGATTCTTGGTGGGATAGAAACTGAAGGCCGCGGCGTGACCGTGAGTGCCCGCGGCTCTGCCGTTCAAAACGGCGCCGTGCGCCTGTGCCGCATCTTCAATCACTATCAGGCCTCGACGCTCCGCTACCTCATTGATCGCCGGCATGTCTGCCATCTGTCCGTACAGATGCACGGGCACGATTGCGCGCGTGCGGGATGTGATGGCGCGCGCAACAGAGTCCGGCTCAATCGTGTAAGTTTGTGGATGGATGTCAGCGAATACCGGGACACCGCCGGCGTTTCGAATTGCCAGCGCAGTGTAAGCAGCGCTCAGCGGTGAGGTGATCACTTCATCGTTGTGACCAGGCCGAACCGCGCCGGAGGCGATCAGCGAGAGCGCCAGTGCGTCGGTCCCATTACCCACGCCAACCGCACCACTGGCACCGCACCAACGCGCCCATTCGTCTTCAAAAGACTCCACTTCGCGTCCGAGAATATAGTGCCCGCTCCCGAGCACGCGCGCGAGGGCTGGTGCGACTTCATCCTCAACTTCACGATGCTGTCGAAGTAGGTCGTGGAATGGTATCCGATGCGGAATTCCAGTAGTGCTCACGATGTTGCCGATAATACTCAATCGTTCGGGATAGCCCGGCACGGAGCGGAGTCCGGGGCCGCCAGCCGAGCATCCGCTCTATCTTGCTATAACTAGCGTAGAAGTTGCCGATATCGATCAACTGACGCTCGACGGGGAAGGGCGTCGAACGTGCTGAGCCGCATCCGGTCAATGCGATCAACTCGTCAGCCAATTCCGCGAGGCTGATTGGCTCGTCGCCGCCAAGATTAAAGATGTCGCCATCGGCCTGCTCGCTCGCCCCTGCAAGCAGCAAAGCATCAACGACATCGTCGACGTATGTCAGATCACGCAACTGTCTGCCCTCGCCAAAGAGCTCGATTGCACCACCGTCCATCGCCTGGCGGATGAACCAGGCGATGAAGCTCTGACGATTGTGATGCATCAGTTGACGCGGTCCGAAAACATTGGTTAGCCGCAGGCAGACAGCACGAAGACCGTAGAGACGGTAGTAGAGCAGGTGATAATTCTCCGCTGCGAGTTCGTGAATGCCGTTGATGTCCGGTGGAGCGACGCGATGCTGCTCGTCGACTGGCAAATACAGCGGCTTACCGTACACCTGGCGCGTACTACTAAAGACGATCTTGACTCCGGGATTGAACTGACGGCAGGCTTCAAGAAGTGTCAGTTGGGCCGCGCAATTCAATTCGAGGTCACGACGTGGGTTGCGCATGGAGTCGATGTGGCTCGTGCTACCGGCCAGATTGAAGACGTAATCGACGCCGCCCACAAGATGATTGATCGCATCTTCATCGCCGAGTTCGGCAATGTGACACGTGACACGGTCCTCGATACCGGCGAGGTTGAAGAGATTACCACCCTGATCAGGAATCAGCGCGTCGACAATCGTCACTTTGACATCGCCAGGCTCCGTCAGACGGCGCGCGAGATTGCTACCGATGAATCCGGCCCCGCCCGTAATCAATACCGAGCGCCCCCTGTACTGGTTCAACCGTTGCGGCATATCTGGTCACTCGTTTTTTGAGTACTGCGGCAACCATGACCGAGAAAGTCTCACGTGAGAATCCCGGCCCCGCGTCGCGGTCACTTCACTACCTAAGCTATTACCCAGCAAACTAAACCTGAGGCAACTCCAACCTGGAAAAGCGACGCACCATGGAATTCTCGCCGCTCCCCGCGCTTCGTCAAGGGCGAATCCGCTCGGACCCGTTGGCCGCGCCCTGCCGAAGTACGACCAGCTTTACCCACAAGGCGAAAAAGTCATAAGCCGTGCGCGCAACCCGTGACAAGGTAAAGAACTGCGATCGACCATGCGCTCGCGGGTAGTGATTCACCGGTACCTCGACAAAGAGTCGATCGGCTCGTGAGAGTTTGTAGATCATCTCGGCGCAGACCACCCCGCTGTGGCTGGTAAGCTCGATCTCCTGAATTGCCTCACGTCGCATCAGCCTAAAATCGCAATCAACATCGCGGATCGGCAGACCGAGCATGAGTCTTGCCAGGAACTTGTATATCTCGCCGAGCACAACGCGGCGAAGACTGTCGGACCGTTTGATCTTATAACCATTGACGACATCGACTCCCACGACCATGAGCGGAATCAGGCTCCCCAGCTCGTTGACATCGTATTGACCGTCGCCGTCGGTATAAAACAACAGGTCCTTGGATGCATTCGCAAAGCCCGTTTTCAGGGCAGCTCCATATCCTCCATTCCGCGCGTGGGAAATCACCTTGAGGCGAGAGTGCACGCGTTTCAACTCCTCAAGAGCAGCGGCAGTCCCGTCAGTACTCCCGTCGTTGACGACAATAACTTCGTAATCGTCGGTGTAGAGCGGTAACAAGGCAAAAGCCTTGCTGACCACGTCACCGATCGAACCCTGATCGTTAAACGCGGGAAAGAACACGGTGATACTCTTAGGCGACTGAGATTTCGCGTGAGTCTTCACCAGGGTTCCCCGGGTTGTTGTTCCAGAAGTTGATTCATCCGGAACGGTCGATTAACGATCACGGTCACACTCGCAGACCTCATACGAGGCGGTCTGAAACCGTCACCATTCCTGGCGCACGGAGCAATATTTGTGGCGGGGAGATACGCGTAATTCCACGATCTGCGGTAAGCCACGCATCTCCGAGGATCACGCGAGTTCCTGGGGGCCTTAACGGTATAACCGAGGCGAACGAGAAAGGCAATCACGCCAAGCGGCGCGTCCGCCTCCGGGGGCAACGCTGACGGCCGGTCAGGAGACGGACTCGGTGCTTCTGCCTGTCGGAAAACAAGCGCCCAACACAGCACATTGGCAATCGGCTCTCGCCGCATATTGGCTGCGAGTAGAGCGCGCCGACTCGTGGGCGACCTGCTTCGAATGTTCCGTTTGATCCTCACCGCGTGGGGCGTTAGTATCCCTCTGAAACAATCAGGAGGTGATGCCATGCAATTCAGCAAAGTCTGCCTGTATCTGATCCTCGCCGCGATTCTCTTCGCTCCTCTGGCAAAGGCTCAGGACTCGCATCAGCACCAACACCCGCACGACAGCTCGGAAAAGCTTGGGAAGGTCAATTTCACCGTGAGCTGCGGTGTCGAGACTCAAAAACAATTCAACCGTGCCGCCGCAATGCTCCACTCTTTCTGGTACGAGGAAGCAGGAAAGGCTTTCTCGGAGATCGCAGCCACCGATCGTGCCTGTCCCATGGCCTACTGGGGCATCGCGATGAGTGCCTATACCCCCCTCTGGGCTCCTCCTCGTGACGCGGATCTCAGAAAGGGATGGGAGGCTCTTGAAAAAGCCAGAGCAATACCAGCAAAGACTGAACGCGAGCGCGACTACCTCGCCGCCATCGAAACGTTCTATAAGGACTTCGACAAGCTCGACCATCGGACGCGAAGCCTCGCCTACGAAAAAGCCATGGAGCGGGTCTATCTAAAACATACGCAGGATCGCGAGGCTGGCATCTTCTACGCTCTTTCGCTTCTTGGAACCGCGTTGCCAACTGATAAGAGTTACGCCAATCAGAAGAAGGCAGCTGAGATTCTCAATGGGATACTGCCAACGGAGCCGGAGCACCCAGGCGTGGCGCACTATCTCATTCACAGTTTTGACTATCCACCGCTGGCTTCCTTAGCGCTGCCGGCGGCGCGCAGCTACGCGAAGATCGCGCCGGCTTCGCCGCATGCGCTTCACATGCCCTCGCATATCTTTACGCGTCTCGGTCTTTGGGACGAATCGATTGAATCAAATATTGCATCGGCGACCTCCGCAAAGGACCACGTGGCGAAGACTCATCCAGGAGTCGCCGCATTTGATCAACTGCACGCGATGGACTATCTCGAGTACGCCTATCTGCAGGGTGCCGAGGATATCAAGGCTAAGCGCGTTGCGGACGAAGTCAGCGGCATGGGCAACGTCGACCAGGAAACGGTCGCGGCTGCATATGCCTTTGCCGCAATCCCGGCGCGATACGCAATCGAAAGACGGCGCTGGTCAGAGGCGGCCACTCTCACTGCACATCCGAGCACATTTCCGTGGGCGCGTTTCCGTTTTGCCGAAGCGATCACGTATTTCGCTCGGGCGCTGGGAGCTGCCCGGTCGGGCAATCCATCAGCCGCCCGCCTCGACGTCGATAAGCTGGCAGCGATTCAAGCGGCACTGCTTGAGGCAAAGGAAAGCTATTGGGCAAGCCAGGTGGAGATCCAGCGGCTGGGAGCCTCGGGCTGGATCGCGAAGGCAGATGGCAGGACGGAGGAAGCGCTAAAACTGGCGAGAGCGGCAGCCGACCTCGAATCTTCAACGGAAAAGCATCCGGTAACTCCCGGGGCGATCATCCCGGCGCGCGAGCTGCTCGGTGAGTTGCTTCTCGAATTGAATCAGCCCGGCCCAGCATTAACCGAGTTCGAGAAGGCCCTTGGTGATTCGCCGAACCGCTTCAACGGGATTTATGGCGCCGGGCGTGCAGCCGAGCTATCAGGAGATTCCAGCAAGGCGAAAACCTACTACACGAAGCTCGTGGACCTTTGTAAGGGAGCAGAATTCAACAGAGCCGAGCTTCAGAAGGCGAAGGCATTTCTCGCCAGGTAACTTGGTAGCGGTCGGGGGCAGTGGGCAGGGACCAGCGTCACGCAGAGACATCAGCGTCCCTGCGTTATGCCGGCCCCTGGGGTCTACCTTCTTCTCACATCAATTTCCCTGGCCCGCAGCGGCCATACGCTTCTCCATTTCCTCTGGAGACACATCCTCGACATGTGTGGCCACATGCCAGATATGTCCGAAGGGATCTTTTAAGCTACCGGAACGATCGCCATAGAACTGATCCTGCAATGGCTTCTGCTCTTCCCCGCCAGCGGCAATCGCCTGTTTGAAGATCGTATCGACGTCGTCCACGTAGATCATGATGCTCACCGGTGAGCCACCCAGCGTTGTCGGGCTCGAATGGCCCATTTCGCGATGTTCATCGGCAAGCATGATCGGCGAGTCACCAATCTTGATCTCAGCATGGCCTACTTTACCGTCCGGCCCGGCCATGCGAAACAGCTCGATGGCGCCAAACGCTTTCTTGTAAAACTCAATCGCGTCGGAAGCACCCGAAATAATCAGATACGGCGTCACTGAATGATAGCCTGCAGGAATCGGATTGACCTTTGCCATGATATTCACCCCTTTTTTAGTGTCGGAAGTTGCTGCAATACGACGAGCAGAGAACCCGGCTCGCCCTTAGTACCATTCACGCTTTAATGAGCTGTTGAACTTCAGCCGGCTCCTCGCCAAGCCATTGTGGATTCTGTGCGGTGCCGTCAAAGATCGACGTTGTTTTGAAGGGCTCATATCGTCCCTTCGCCGCTGCCTTCGCCGTCTTAGCCAGCAATCCATCGAGCATCGACTTGCTCAGTTTCTGGAACGTTTCGAGGGCATCGAATGCCTGATCGAGAATCTTCATTGTGTCGATGCCCGTAATCACGACAGATGTCGGCAGGTTCAACGCATAGTGAAGACACTCCATGGGCGTCGCGGTCTTCGAATTGAGCAGAATCCCGTTCGCCATGCTCTTCATCCCAAGGACGCCGATCCCGTCCTCAACCAGCCGGGGCAACACCAGCTTCTCAAAGCTGCGGTAATGCGCATCCAGCAGGCTCAACGGCATCTGAACGGCATCGAACTTGAAACCGTTCTCGGCTGCTACATCGAGCATGTGCAGATGAATGCGCGGATCTTTATGTCCGGTGAAACCGATGTAGCGAAGCTTCCCCGCCACGCGTGCATCCACCAGCGCAGCGTTGGCCCCTGTCTCGTGGAAGATTCGATCGGGGTCCTCATAGCGGATGACCTCGTGATGCTGTACCAGGTCTATGCAGTCTACCTTCAGCCGACGGAGGGATTCATCCAGTTGTTTTGTGGCCTCCTGCCTGGTCCGCCCGTCGATCTTGGTCATGACGAAGGCCCGGTCGCGATATCCATCGCCGAGCGCTTTTCCCATGCGCCGTTCGCTCTCGCCGTCGCCATAATCCCAACAGTTGTCCAGGAAATTGATGCCACGATCGATCGCAGTGCGGACAATGCGCAAGCTCAGTTCTTCATCCACGTGCGAGACGCTCAGATGCCAGCCGCCAATGCCTATGGCGGAGACCTTTTCTCCCGTGCTTCCAAGTGTTCGATAAATCATTGGAGCTCCCCTGAAAGTTCGTGCGCTTGAATGACTATTTCCCGCCATCCATGTGCCAGCCGGGATTTACCCAGCTCCCATTGCGCAAAACGAATATCTCGGTGACCCGACCGCTTTGCTGGACGCGCTGGCCGCCAGCCTCGAGCTCATACGCATAGTCGGAGTAGACGACGGCGGTGTAGCCATAGACCTGAATCTCGGTCCTGGGGAACTCGAGCTTGAGGAGCTTACCGCCGTTTTTTGCAAACTGAGCTGAACCTTCGAAAATGGCGTTGCGATTCTCCCACTTGTTATCGCCGGCGTTGATCGCGATCGTCTCAGCCGGAATAAGCTTTTCAAGCGTCGCCCGATCGTTTGAGAAATATGCCCGCCAGACAGCTTCGCGGGCATCGAGCAATCGCTTCTTACCCTGCTCCGAAAGTGATCGTGGTGTTTGTTGCTGAGCCGCGACAGATTCGGGATGGAGCTCTGTATCGCTCCCGGTCTGAATCCACTGACCGTCCTGCTTCGTGTAGAAATCCGCGATGCGGAGGGTTCTCTTCAGCGGCCCGTCGGGCGTGTTCGCCTCGACCTCAGAGGTGAAGCAAACAAAGGCCGCGTCCCCTTTGAAGATCATATCGAATTCGCGCATCTTGTACGCTTTCATGCCGTAGGGACTAGCCGGGTCGACATAGCTGTTGTCCATGTAACCATCGACGCCTCGAATCATTGTGTGCGAGCCTTCCAGGTAGCCAAGCCAGTTTGGGGCGTGGGTGGC
>JBDTUW010000108.1:0-9067 GCA_040007555.1 Acidobacteriota bacterium
TAGTCAGGATCTTTCAGCATATGGCCAGTCAGGATGGCGATGACATCTTCCTTCGAGTCAATCCTCCCGGCCGCCACCATTTTTCTGATACCCGCAAGGGTTACGGCAGATGCTGGTTCACACCCGATACCATCGCGCCCGATGATCGCTTTGGCGTCGGCAATCTCCTGCTCGCTTACCTGTTCAACTTCGCCGTGACACCACTCCAGGCCTCGCTTTGCCTTTTTCCACGAAACAGGCGAGCCGATCTTAATGGCTGTCGCCAGAGTCGACGCGTGAGGCAAAGGTTCGAGTTCTGCCGCGCCGCTCTCCCACATCCGATACAGAGGATTAGCACCCTCTGCCTGAACGATCGTCAATTTCGGCAACCGGTCAATAACGCCAATATCGAGAAGCTCGCGCAGCCCCTTGGCAATTGCTGACGAGTTTCCAAGATTACCACCTGGAACAACCAGGCGATCAGGAACACGCCAGCCGCGTTGCTGCAACAACTCAAATCCGATCGTCTTCTGCCCCTCCACCCGGAAAGGATTAACCGAATTGAGCAAGTACAGATCTGTATCTCTTGTCACCTCGCGAACAAGCCCCATTGCCAGATCGAAATCACCGTCCAGCTGGAGCACTGTTGCCCCGTAGTCGAGCGCCTGTGCCAGCTTGCCGAGGGAAATCTGCCCAGTTGGAACAAAGACAAAAGCCTTCATCCCTGCTCGTGCCGCATACGCCGCCATCGACGCCGAGGTGTTTCCGGTGCTTGCGCACGCAACCGTCCGCGCGCCCAGTTGCGCTGCTCTGGTGATCCCGGTCGTCATTCCCAGGTCCTTAAAAGATCCGGTGGGATTGAAGCCGAGGTGTTTGATCGAAAGCTTGTCAAGACCCGCATATTCCGCAGATCGCGGCGCCATCAGCAACTGCGCGTTTCCTTCAACCATGGTGATGATGGTCGAAGGATCGGTGGGCGGCAAAAGCTCACGATACTTCCACACGCCACTCTGATCGATCTCGGATGCGCTCCCTCGGCGAGCATCCCAGAGTGCACGGAGCGCGCCCGCATCGATTCCGGCACTACCATAGACAACATCGAGCAATCCCGAGCAGCGCGGGCACGTGTAGAAACGCGATTCGATCGGAAAGACCGACCTGCAGCCGGTCTCGATACATTGAAGCTGAGCGGAGAACATAGAAGAAAATTCCCAAATTCAGGGCTGGGCCGGACTCTCGAGTTCGAAGGCGCGATGAATGGCGCGCACGGCGGCTACGGCCTCGCTGGCGGCAACGATCAGGGAAATGTTGAGTTCCGAGGAACCCTGCGAGATGGCGATGACATTCACACCAGCTTCTCCGAGTGCTCCAAAGACTTTCCCGGCGATCCCAGGTGTGCCCTTCATCCGATCGCCGACCGCGGCTACGACTGCGATCGAGTCGTCGCTGGTGATGTCTTCGATATTTCCGAGCACAAGATCCAGCTCGAGCGTGGTCCGCAGGGCTCGAAGAACCTGAAGTGCTTCAGAATTATTCACCACAAAACAGATGTTGTTCTCCGAAGATGCCTGCGAGATCATGAGAATGTTCGCGTGCACCGCGGCAACGGCAGCAAAGGTTTTTGCTGCGAGCCCGGGTACGCCCTGCATTCCCTTGCCGGCGATGGTGACGAGGCTCACTTTTCGGATGGAAGTCACCGCTTTCACCCCACGCGCGGACGGACGCCCTTCGATCGTAATCCGCGTTCCGCTGTGTGATGGATTGAAACTGTTGAGAATCCGCAGTGGTATTCGCTGCTTATACGCCGGCAGGATCGTCTTGTGATGGAGAACCTTCGCGCCATAGTAGGCCATCTCCGAGGCCTCGCTATACGATATCTCGCGAAGAGTCCGGGCTTCGGGCACCTCAGCCGGGTTTGCCGTCATGACACCATTGACATCGGTCCAGATCCACATCTCATCAGCATCGAGCGCCGCTCCGACGATCGCTGCTGAGTAATCGGAGCCTCCGCGACCCAGCGTGGTGGTCACTCCTTCTTCCGTCGCGCCAATAAAGCCAGTGACAACCGGCGAGACGCCATTCTCGAGCAACGGATGCAGACGCGCCCGAGTTTTCGCTCTGGTCTCCGGCATGAGAGGTTCCGCCGAGCCAAAGCGGTCAGTTGTGACAATGAGTTCGGTTGCTTGAATCCAATCAGAAGGGCCGCCACGGGCCGCGATCGCACCGGCAACCACAGGAGCTGCGAGCATTTCGCCAGTGCCAGAGATCGCGTCGAGCAGGCGTGGTGTCAGCTCATGGACCATGGAGAGACCGAAGCAGAGTTTGTCGAAGCGATCCAGCCTTTCCGCGACCGCCGCTAGTACCGCCTCACGTCTCTTGCCGTCCTCCTTGAGCAGGACGTCCACGACAGCTCGATGTTGCTCAAAAAGCTCATTGCGCAAAGCCGGGCGCCAGTCGCCGTTAGCTGCCGCTTCGGCTGCCGCGATCAACCGGTTGGTGACGCCGCTCATCGCGGAGGTCACGACGACGACGCGATGGCCTTTCGCGACGGCTTCCACCACCAAACGTGCGGCCTCATCTATGCGTTCCGCGGAACCAACCGAGGTGCCGCCGAATTTCATGACAATCTGCATCTGCTTAAATGAGGTCCCGCGCCACCAATAGCTCGGCATTGAGCAATGCCGCTCCTGCCGCCCCCCGAACGGTGTTATGCCCAATCAAGGTGAATTTGTAATCAAAGATCGTGTCCTTTGAAATCCTCCCGACCACCGTCGCCATCCCATTTTCAGCATCGCGATCAAGCCGCGGCTGAGGTCGGTCCTTCTCCTTGCGCACTACAACCGGTCGCTCCGGTGCCGTAGGCAGTCGCAACTCCTGCGGCAGGCCGCGAAATGACGCGAGCGCATCGGCGACGTCCTCGGCAGTGGACGGTCGTGTCAGTTTGACGCGGACGGACGCGAGGTGGCCATCCTGCACATTGACGCGATTGCATTGAGCGCTGACTTTGAACGCGGCGTCTTCGATTTTACCGCCGCTCAGTCGACCGAGGATTTTCTGCGGTTCGGTCTCGAGCTTCTGCTCTTCGCCGTCGATATGCGGCATGACGTTATCGGTGATGTCGATCGATGCGACGCCTGGGTAACCCGCTCCCGAGATCGCCTGCAGCGAGGTCACCATGACCGCCTCAAGCCCAAAACGCTGCGCCAGTGGCGCGAGCGCCAGCACGAGGGCGATCGTCGTACAGTTAGGATTCGTGATCATGAAGCCGCGATCGTATCCGCGCTTCCGCTTCTGAAATGGAATGAGGTCGAGGTGATCGGGATTAATCTCAGGCACGATCAGCGGCACATCCTCGTGCATTCGGTAGGCAGATGAATTGCTGATGACCGCATACCCCGCTGCCGCAAACGCTGTCTCCGCCTCAACCGCGATGTCAGACGGAAGGCTCGAGACCACAATGTCGCAGTCAAGCGGTGGGGTGCAGGTCTGGACCGACATGCCTGCAATCGCTTCCGGCATTTCGAATGGGAGCTTCCAGCTGCATGCATCGCCGTAAGTCTTGCCCTCCGAGCGATCGGATGCCGCAAGCGCGGTCACTTCGAAATAGGGATGGCCGCGCAGCATGTGCACAAGGCGCTGACCTACGAGGCCCGTTGCGCCAAGTATTCCAACTCTCTTTTTTGCATTCGACTTCATGGTAAGACTCTAAAGATAGTTGCCAGTTGCCAGTTGTCAGTTGTCAGTCCAACAACTGATACCTGACAACTGGCAACTGCCTCAATTCATGCTTGCAAGCACCTCCGCCTTGAGGACGTTGAGCGCTTTGGCAGGCGTTTCAGGTGGGACGAATCCCTCAGGAAGATCACCACAGTCAGCTCTCAAATATTTCCACTGACTTGGTCGCACTCCGGCCAGTAGTTCCTTGCGCGTCTTGAGCTTGAGCCGTTTGCCCACGTATATCTTACCCATCCTCTCCATCAACCGTTCAGGCAATGCGCTGGCGAACATCAAAAGCGGCCAGGTAAAGTGCGGTCCATTTAGCTTCCTTAGCTTCCACAACCACATCCCCAACGCGCCAAGACGCCACGCCGTCGGTCCCCACCAGCTGTATTGCCCGGGCCGCAGATTGAGCTTCCAACACTTCATGAGCAGTTGCCACTGCAACGAGGTCAATTGCTGTGTCTCCGTGACGCCCACCTTGTTCTCCATTCGCGTATCGTGAAGTGGTGTGAAGATCGACGGCACGAGAAATGCAAAAAGATTCCGGCGTTCCATCTCATACACAAGGTCGATCGTGGCCATTGTGTCTTCATCGGTCTCGCCAGGGCTACCTATGATCAGCGTCATTACCGGGAACCAGTTGTTCTCGTTGAGAGTTTTGAGGCCTTCGATAACAATGCTCGGCCAGTCTTCGATGGAGAAAGGGACTCCTTTGCTCGGCATGATCTGCTTGGCCATCCTCACCGACCCGGTCTCGAGGCCGATCAGAGGCGAAAGCGCCTTCTTCTTCGGGTGCGTGCTCAGATAAGGCAGATGGATTGGGCTCTTCTCGAGCAACTGCTCCGACAGCTTTTGAATCAGTACCGGATCGACCACGGATGGCGCGATCGTGCAATGGCTCAGCACGTGGTGATCAACGCCGGGCGTGTTGATTATCTCTGCATACAGATCGAGTAGCGCCTCGCGGTTGGGAAAGTAGAACGGGGTCTCCGTGTGAACCTGTCCCCAAATGAACATGTCCTCGGTGGCGAGACTTATCTGGCGGTTGCCCTCGCTGACATTTGCCTGAACCGAGTCCATGATCTTTTCTCGAGGGAAGTCGATCTGAGGATTGAGGTCGGGAACACAAAACTGGCATCGTCTGCCACAGCCGGTGGTCATTTCTACGACACCAAATGTAGTTCGCTTGACGGGCGTCAGCAGCGTCTCGCGATCCTTGGGATGGGCGACATCGATCTGACGCGGAAGCTCTTCGCCATTGATCGCCTGGTGAAAGAGGGCCATCGTCTGTTCCGATTCGCTTCGCCCCTCGATGACGCAGTCAACGCTCAACTCTTCGAATGAATTGGTCTGAGTTATCTGCCATCCACCCGAGCCTCCGACGATCACCTTGAAGTATTCGCGAAAGGGATTAGCCTTGATGGCGGCAAACATCTGGCGCGCGTAATGCGCGTTGATCGTCATCTTTGATGAGCCGAAGATCGATGTGTAAACTCCTGCCGCAAATGTCACGCCCAACGGGTTATGCGTCGAAACGGCGACGACACGAGTGTTTGGCCCGATGAACTTCTCGAGGTCGCCGGGATAGCAACAGACGATGTCATCTGCCGTGAACTCCCGTAGAAGCGATGCCTCAACCAGCCTCACACCGGCCGGCATATACAACGCCGAGCCATCCTGGTTGGTCTCCACCTCGCGCCATTTTGGGTACTTTCGATTGAGCACCCCTTCCATCCAGATTGGCATCGATGCCATTCCCATCTGGATGAAATAACCGGCATGATCTATGGATTCTGTCAGCGGTGCCGTGACCACGATCAGTTTCCCACCATCCGCCGGCCCGACACCCGAAGCCTCCTGAGACCACTGAGGCTGGCGTCCAGCGCTGGAGCCATTCCCATTCGAGTGAACCTGAGCATCCTTCATTTCTCACCTTTCGAAATGACCGCGCTTTCGCGGCCAGTGTTTTCTTTCGGATTTGGGGGCACGACAACAGTCGGCAATTATATGAGCCGAAAGCACTGTGGTCCAGTATGAATTCCTGCCAGTGCCCACTTAAGCGGGTAAGGTTACACCGGGAACAGGCTACGCGAAGTTAACGGTGATATTCAGTCTCATCAGTCTTCGCCTCGTTCGCTCCTCCGCGGCTTCGCGTGAGATGTCCTTGAGACGCAAATTGACCCGCTCCAATGCCTTTGCCCTACCGGCCAAACAACGCCCTCAATTTCGCCCTCAACCCGGGAGAGAAGAGGACTCCGAGCAATCGCAGCATCGTTCGTTCACCGTCTGCCGTGTATGGGTACCAGATCATCTCGCGCTTAAGACCAAAGCGATCGGTGACAATGGTCTGTTCGCTCGTGAATCTGCGGATACCTGGCGCGCCGTGGCGGCGCCCGCTCCCACTTTCCTTGACCCCGCCAAAGGGCGCATCAGTGACCGCGACCCCGGTAATCACATCATTGACGCAGACGCTGCCGGCCTCGACTCTCCCGGCCAGCCGCTCACCTCGCGCCCTGTCTGCTGTCCAGACGCTCGCGTTGAGTCCGTACCTCGAATCATTCGCGAGACGAAGCGCTTCCTCTTCGTCGGCGACACGCATGATCGGTAGTACTGGCCCAAAGGTCTCGTCCCGCATGACCAGCATGGAATGATCGACATCTGCAAGAACGGTCGGCTCAAAGAACCGGCCCTTGAGTTCCGGGGCCCGTTTGCCCCCACTTAGCACCGTGGCACCCCTCGCGACTGCGTCTTTGACGTGTTCCTCGACCGTCTCGATCTGTTTGGGGAAGGTCATCGCTCCAACATCCACTCGCGCTGCTTGAGCGCCACCCTCCATATCGCTGCCCTGCCGCAGTTCCTTCGTTTTCTCGACCACCAGTCGTGTGAATTCATCCGCAACCGCATTTTCGACGTAGACTCGTTCAACCGAAATGCAGACCTGACCGGAATTCATGAAGGCGCCCCACACCGCGGCCGATGCAGCACGTTCAATATCTGCATCCCGGAGGACGATCATCGGGTCCTTTCCGCCAAGTTCGAGGCTGATTGGAACCAGTCTTCGCGCTGCCCTTTCTGCAATCACCTTTCCAGTCCTGACGCTTCCGGTGAAAGCGATCATATCGGCCTCATCGACAAGTGCCGCTCCCGTCTCACCGTAACCATTCACTACCTGAATTATGTCCTCGGGCAAGCCGGCTGCCTTGAAGGCCTCGCGCGCGATTTGGCAGCCAAGCTGTGCCGTCAAGGGTGTCCACTCAGACGGCTTAATGACGACTGCATTACCTGCCGCAAGAGCCGGGACCGCTTCACCCAGGGTCATGACCAGGGGAAAGTTCCAGGGGGCGATAATTCCGATCACACCGCGTGGACGGTATCCAACGGTCACCTTCTTGGTCTTCAAAAGGTGCGGTGAGAGCCGATGCGGTTTGAGAAAACGCCGCGCGTGTCCAGCATAAAAGGTGAGAACATCGCAACAGTATGCAAGCTCCATCGTCACCGCTTCAAAGCGTGGCTTGCCGGTTTCAAGGCAAATGGTTTGAATGACTTCTTCCTGGCGCGCACGCAGTCGATCCCGGACGTCGAGCAGAACTTTCTTCCGCGCCTCGAAACTGAGCGCACTCCAGACTGCAAACGCCTGTCGACCCTGCGCAACGGCAACGGCGACTATTTCCGAAGAAGCAATCTGCACTTCTCCAATCTTCTCGAGCGTTGTCGGACTGTGCACCTCTATGATCGAAGGTTCAGTCTCGAGCCTGCGCTGTGCCATGACTATTCTCCCGGAAACTCTATCAAGAGACGTCCACCCGGCGCCCAGCGGCTACGATGCCCTGGCGACGATCGAGAAGGTAACTTTCGCGTCATCGCGAATCTTGATCAGACCGAAGGCAGCCTCATACGGTTTCATCTCGAAATCGGTTTGCTTGAAGTCGATTGCGCCGGTCGCTATCAATTGCTTTCCCGAGACCTCGACTGAGACCGGGATCGCGATGCGTCGTTTGACCCCGTGCATCGTCAGGTCACCGTGCAGAGTAAAAGTGTGCCCCTTGGGGTTACGCTTCAGGTCCGCGATCGATGTCGAACGAAAGACTATCTGTGGGTACTTTGGCGCCTCGAGGACGGCGTTGCGTAGAGCCGACTCAAACTCCCGTTTCTCTACTTCGCCGATTTCCTTTTCCGCATTGACGAGCGACTTTGCTTCGGCAATCAATTCAGCGGAGGCTTGCGCCTCCTTACCGGGAGTGTAGCTGACCCATCCGGTAAAACTCTTGACCTCAATCGCGTGCGAGGGTCGCATCCGCTTGAGAAAGCCCTCCTGAAAGATCGTCACACCGACCGTGCTCTGGGTGAGATCGATCTTGTAGAGATTCGCCGGCGGCGGCAATCCCGGGATCAGGAGCGCGAAACCGGCCACAATTCCGAGGATCAGCTTCATCTGTTGTTTCTCCGACTGGCTTGCCCTCGATCGACGCTTTTGGAACGCGTCCGGAACAAACGTTGCCTGACGACACCGCTCGATTTGCAACCCGGCATGCGGCGGCCCAGATAGGAAGGCATGCTCCTCCTTGAAGCGGTCATTGTGTTGACTTGTCGGTGAGATTGCAAGAGCCACGAAATCGCCTTTCGCGACCGCGGAAAGGCGCGCTATAGTAGCGACGCTTTTCACCAATTTTGCCATCCGGCTCAACCAACAGTTTACGAGGAGATACTGATGAGACTGATCTTCACGTTGCTCTTGACGACTCTCTGCGCTGTAGCAGTCGTCGGTCAGGAGCGACCCCAGGCGTTTGTCGGCGCTCAGATACTACCCATCGCCGGTCCACCGATCCCGAATGGCGTGATTGTCGTTCATCGCGGACGAATCGTTGCAGTCGGACCATCCGGTTCGACGCAGATCCCAGCCGAGGCCGAGCGGCACGATGTCACTGGCAAGGTCATCATGCCCGGCCTGGTGGATAGCCACAGTCATATTGGTGGAGGGTCGGGCGGAGATGGCTCGGCGCCGTTGCAGCCGGATGTTCGCCTGATGGATTCCTTTGATGCACGCGACTCCGGCCTCAAGCGCGCCCGCGCCGGGGGCATTACCACCGTCAACGTCATGCCCGGCTCGGGTCATCTGCTCAGCGGACAGACCCTTTACATCAAGCTCCGGAACGGGACCACGATCGATGACCTTCTGATCCGGGATCAACAAGGAGTAATTGCTGGTGGGATCAAGATGGCGAATGGCACCAACTCGATCAGGCCGGGCGGTGGTCCCTTCCCGGGCACGAGGTCAAAGTCGGCCGCGTTAGCCCGTGAGATGTTTGTCAAAGCTCAGGGATATCGCGACAAGGTACGTGCGGCAGGAACGGATAAGGAAAAGCTCCCT